>DASZWE010000586.1:0-3108 GCA_035546735.1 Puia sp. | reverse complement strand
TACAGAGGCAGCCGAACTTTCGTCTTATTTTTGAGAGGGATTTCCGACGAAGAAAGGGATATTACCGGTGGCCACCTTATTCCTGCCATCACTCACGTACAAAAACAACCGGTAGGCGCCAGCCTTGTCGGGCGCTTTTAGGGTCGCGTAATCCGTCCGGCTGACCGTTATCAGACCTGGTATGGCTTGTGGCCTTGATTCGCGGTCACCGCCATTTTTTAGATCAGTACTTTCTGGCAACAGCTCCCAACGGGCCGTGAGCGGATCATGATCCTCGTCCTTTACGTAAACATTCAGCGGGTAGGTTTTTCCCGGCTGCAGGTAAATAAAGTTAATGGCACGCTTCCCATCCAGCATTACCGAATCCAAATGAGGAGCATGGTTGTCCGGCCATTTGCCCGTCCACAGGTATTGCATTACGTCTATTACCTCTGATTCTTCCCCCGCTTCCGTAAACAGCCCATACCAGGTAGGCGTGCGCTCCTGCTTTTGCCCCCACAGGAATACATAGGATCCCAGGCAATTTTTATCTACTTTGATCGACGCCTCATAGCGTTTTTTATAAACTTCGGCCTTTTCACTGCTGCTTTCCTCTATGGCTGCTTTCCAGGGGGTGATTGGACTTTCCCAATGACCGGTTGGCCCCCATTCAGTCACGATATATGCTTTTTCCCATCCAGCACGTCTTATCTGTTCCGGAACCTTTGCTAATCCACCATACACCTGTACAGCTAACAAGTCAAGATCCAGGCATCTCGCTGTTACAGCTTTGACGACCTCCGGATTAACTCCCGCAAGCATCGTTGTAACAGGATGATAAGGGTCTTCCTGGTGGATCATTTTAGCAATGTCGTTTACAGCATCCCATACTTTAGGATTTTTGTAGTTGAGATTAAGCTCATTACCGACACCCCACATCAACAAAGCCGGACAATTGCGGTATTTGATCACCTCCATGCGGAGCTTTTCCAATTGCTTACGCACCGCAGCTGTATCATCATAGTTGAAGCCATGTCTTTCCCGCGCCACATCCAATCCCATCGTTACCGTTAAACCAAGGCTATCAGCTTTAGCCAGAACCTGATCGCCGTTACCGGTGCTCCAGGTACGCATGGAGTTGCCGCCATACTTGGCCAGTCTGTCCATATAATTGGTACCCCCTGCACCCTTTATAAAATAGGGTTTGTGGTTCCTCATCAGCACGAAGCCACTATCGTTTTTCACGATTTCGACTTTTACGGGCTGTGCTTTCACTGTCGATGCAGCAGTCAATAACAGGCATGCACATGCAAATTTGAGTAGTAAGGACCCCTTCATTGAATGATAATGTAAGTAAAACAAGGTCAATATACCTTTTTTTCCAATAAGCCTGAGTTTGCCATGGTTATTTTGCTTTTGAGACGGACGCACAACTTACTCACTGTCATTATTGCCTCCTTGGAATGTCGTATTTAGCCCCTTTTCATTTGAAGAGGGAGACATAGTTTTGAGAAACAAATTATTGAACTATGCGCAAGCTAATAATGAGAATGTCGATCTCGGTCGACGGTTTTGTTGGCGGCCCCAATGGGGAGAACGATTGGGTCTTCAAGTCCTCGGATGAGACTTCGAGGGCCTGGGCCATCGAGCGATTCTGGGAGGCAGGCCTGATTATCATGGGCCGCAAGTCGTTTGAGGCTATGGCGCCCTACTGGCCGACTGCGCCCGGGCCTTTTGCCGCGCCAATGAACGAGATCCCCAAGGCAGTCTTTACCCAAAAAGGATTTAAAGGCATCGATCCGATGCCCGATGCGAAGCAGTTGCCCGCCGCGGCTTCCTGGACAGAGGCGCGGGTTTTCGATGGTGATCTTGCCGAAGAGATAACGAAACTCAAATCCGAGCCGGGGAAACCGATCTGTGCAATCGGAGGTGCCGGATTTATCCGGAACCTGATAGCGACGGGTCTTATAGACGAATACCTTTTGAATACTCATCCTGTGGTTTTGGGCGAGGGACAGAGGGTCTTCAATGGAGTTGCACAACCACTGGATATGAAGTTGGTTGATGTCAAGGCTTTCCCGGGAGGGATTGTGGCCCATACTTATCGCCCTGCCTAACAAGAGTCCCATCTTCATAAGTTAGGATTTGATTAACAAATTCATTTTCAGCAAGTAAGGCAAGTGTTGTCCTTTATCTCGTCAAATAGGCGATCCCGGAAATGCACAGCTATGTACCTTTGCCTTGGAGTAAAGATTGGTTTATGAATAATAAACTAGTAATGTGGATACCCATCGTCGGGGTGTTTGTCAGTCTGGTGAATTTTGATAAAGAGAATGGCATGAGCATTTTCTGGTGTTATTATCAGGCAGCCATGCTCGTTGTGTTTATCTGGGTCATGGCATTTTTGCAATACGGAAAGTGATCCGTTACATCTAACAAACTCTCCTGTCGGCGTTATATCCTGGATCTGTTCAGGACAGGCATCGTCACGGCATCAATCGACCCTCCCTTTACATTCGGCGGGATCGAGCTCAAATATCCAAATTTAAAGGACGAGTATAAAAAAATGTATGTGATGGCTTTGCAATTGTCATGATGACTGCCCAACCCGAAATATCACAGCTGGTTGACCACCTCTTCCGACACGAATCAGGAAGATTGGTTGCCGTATTGACACGGATCTTTGGGTTAGAAAACCTGGAGCTTGCCCAGGATGTCGTCCAGGACGCTTTAGTGGAAGCTATAAATCATTGGCAATACAAGGGAATTCCTGACAACCCCTCGGCCTGGCTTTTCCGGGTGGCTAAAAATAAGGCGGTCAATCAGATCAACAGGGACAAAAAGAAAATGCATTATTCATCGGATGTCATGCATTACCTGCAATCAAAATGGACCGCCGGACCAGCATTGGAGCATCTTTTTTCGGAAGAAGAGATACAGGACAATGTGTTAAGAATGATCTTTGCCTGTTGCCATCCGGCTATTTCATCCGACTCCCAGATTGCGCTTGCCTTAAGAACGCTTTGTGGATTCAACATCCCTGAGATAGCCAGGGCATTCCTTACCACGGAGGAAAATATCACGAAAAGACTGGTACGAGCCAGAAAAACTATCCGTGATTACAAAATA
>DASZWE010000585.1:0-4502 GCA_035546735.1 Puia sp. | reverse complement strand
TACAGAGGGCTCCGTGTGCGAAGGAGGGGCACAAGGCGACTCGGCGGCGAGTATTTCGTCGATGATGGTCAGGAGTGTTGTTGGCGTAAGCGGGGGTTCTTTCCAGTCTGTCAGTCCATGAAAAGGGAGGTCGATGGCCAGGATGGTAAATGCATCTCCCAGGATGTCTTCCAGGAAAGAAAATCCAGTGGCCGACTCCCCGTAGCCGTGGAAACAAAGAAGTAGCCGGGGTCCCCTGCCCCAGCGATAGTAGCTGATGCGGGACTCGTGGAATATGAGGTTGCGGTTATGCATATCTAACCCATTACGGGTTAAATCTACAGAGAATAACGTCACCTCACTACAGGACGGTGAACGGTTTTGTGATCCGTTGTCCATCGGGCGTCGCTACCTGCAGGAAATAAATACCGGCGGGCAACGGTGGCAGGGGAATATCGAGGGTAACGGCGGGCGCTCTGCCTGTATAGGATTGTTGCTGCAGGGGTATTCCGGAGGTGTTGAAGATGGCGAGGCGGAAAGTACCATCCTTTGGAATATCGATCGTGGTAGTGATACCACGGCGTCCGGCGGTGATGTATATTCTTTGAATCGCCAGGCCGGCGGTCAGGGCATCGAAGGAAAGGGCCTTTGAATAATAGGTGGTGTTCCCGTCCGTCACTGTTCTGATCCTATAGAGGGCCTGGGTAGCCGGAGCGTTTTGATCGGTGAAAGAATATTTTCTCGTCATGCCATCGGGGATGCTTTTCACCTCGGAGATGGTTTGGAAGGGCGTTCCCTCTGTGCTGCGCTCGACGAAAAAGTCGGTATTGACGTCTGTGCCGGAGGCGCTCCAGCTGAGTTCGACGCCCAGTTGGGTGCGGCTGCCCGTGAACGAGGTGAGGGTCAGCGGCAGGGGTATGGAAGGTATGACCTGTGTCGCTACCACTACCTGGAATAGCAGGTTGTGACCGGCGTTATTGGGATGGACGCCGTCGACGACATACGCGGGGTTGGGGTCATTGGATGCCGGGAGCACCAGCGGGTCATAAAACTGCAGATAATGGTCAGGGAACTCCATGACCACGGAATCCCGGCCTGCTCGCAGGTTGGCCTCCTGGTACATATCTGTCCTGGGCTGGGTCGTGGCGATAAAGCATTTTTTTCCCGCCGCTGTCACGGTGGCATACATTGTCCTGAAATTCCTCATCAGTAGAGGAACCCCGAGCGCGGCGACGATGTCATTGGACGGAAAGCTGACAATGACTATATCCGGGTTATAGCTCATGGCCGTGGGGAGGAGTTTTACCCCGCTGTCGGAGAATGATCCCGGGACGGCAAGGTTGATGATGGTATCCAGGAGGTCCTGGTTCTTGTAATAAGCTTTTGTACGTCCCACCCAGGAGCTGTCGGGAACCGTGGCGCCAACGCCGTAGGCGGTGGAAGATCCCAGAATGACGATCTTGTATTTCATCTGGGCAGGGGCGAGTAAGGGCAATAAAAAAATTATTGCGATAATGGAGGTCAAATTACGCATTTGGAGGAGGATTAGGGTGATGAATACAGGTCAGCAGGAAACATTTAGCAGGGGACGTACTGATCAGGGGGTAACGAGGGTGGATTACGAAAAAATCAAGGGTTGGACCGTCGGGTTAGGAAGATTGTATTTGGAACAGAAGTAAGGAAATAGTTCTAATGTAGAGAATTGTCGTGCAGCAGAGGTGCAGGGAACTAAAATTACAAAAAAATTTGTATGAGCTTTGACATTTCAAAAAATAATGGTACTTTCAATAGTTGTTTAACTAACTATATGCCAAACAACCAATTCAAGAAGGGCGAGCTATATAGTTTTATTACGGGAAAGGCGAGTACAGCCATTGCCCGCAATCTGCAGAAGAAGTTCAATGCGGCCGGTGTGAAAATAACTATCGAGCAGTGGAGCGTGCTTTATCATCTATGGAAAGAGGACGGCAAGAGTCAGCAGGAGCTATGTAACGCTACGTTCAGGGATAAGCCCAGCATCACCCGGCTGGTGGATAACCTGGAAAAGCTACAATTGGTAAAGAGGGTTCCTTCCGACAACGATCGCCGTATCAATCTTATTTATCTCACCCGGCAGGCGCAGAAGCTGCAGGAGGAGACGATGGAGCTGGCGGAAGCTACGCTGAACGAGGCATTGGAAGGTGTGCCGGAGGACAGGATAGACATCTGTAAGGAGGTGTTGCAGATCGTGTATGATAATCTCCGGTGAAGCGGACATCAACTATTTTATTCAATAAACTGTTTTCTATGAGTGCCTCAACCGACAAAAAACAAGCTCTTAAGGGAGCTGAATGGCTGGTAAAGGAAAGCAATGCTTTTGAAACCTTTATACCGGAAGACTTCAACGAGGAGCAGCGGATGGTAAAGGACATGTGTAATGCCTTTCTGGATGCGGAGGTATTGCCTGTCATCGACCGTATCGATAAGCTGGAGCAGGGGCTGATGCCTTCTCTTATTCAAAAAGCGGGGGAGCAGGGCCTATTGGGCGTGGCGGTGCCGGAAGAATATGGTGGATTAGGAAAGGATTTTATCACGGCCACCCTGGTGAATGAGGGGCTGGGCGGGGGGTTTTCCTTTTCTGTCGGGGTTTCGGCCCATACGGGTATCGGGACCTTGCCTATTCTTTATTTTGGCACACCCGAGCAAAAAAAGAAATATATCCCTAAATTGGCGAGTGGCGAGTGGAAGGGTTCTTACGGACTTACGGAGCCAAACAGCGGCAGTGATGCGCTGGGAGCCAAGACCACCGCCAAATTATCTGCTGACGGAAAATATTATCTGCTGAATGGCCAGAAATGCTGGATCACCAATGGCGGCTTTGCGGATGTATATACGGTGTTTGCCAAGATCGACGGGAAGGATTTTTCCGCCTGTATTGTTGAAAGGGGGTTTGAAGGCTTTACCCAGGGGCCCGAGGAGCACAAGATGGGGATCAAGGGGAGCAGCACGGTGCAATTGTATTTCCAGGATTGCAAGGTGCCCGTGGAGAACCTGTTGGGAGAGGCCGGCAAGGGGCATATCATCGCTTTCAACATTTTGAATATCGGTCGGCTCAAGCTATGTGCCGCTGCCCTGGGCGGAGCCAAGCGGGCCCTGACCACCACTATTCAATATGCCAATACCCGCGAGCAGTTCAAGACGGCGATTGCCAATTTCGGGGCTATCAAGAACAAGCTGGCGGAGATGGCTATACAGATATGGACGGCGGAGAGCGCGCTGTATCGTACCACCAAATGGATCGATGACAAGGAAGTGGAGTTGGTGGCCGCGGGCAAGCCTTTTAATGAGGCATTGTTAGGCGCCGCGGAAGAATATGCTATCGAATGCGCTATTTTGAAAGTATTTGGCAGCGAAGCATTGGATCTTGTCGTAGATGAGGGGATACAGGTGCATGGCGGCAATGGCTATAGCGATGAGTATATTATTTCCAAGGCCTACCGGGACAGCCGGATCAACCGGATATATGAGGGCACCAATGAGATCAACCGGCTACTGACGGTGGATATGGTGTTGAAGCGCGCCATGAAGGGACGGCTGGATATCATGGGACCCGCCATGGCTGTTTCGAAAGAGCTGATGAGCATACCGGAATTCGGCAATGAGGAAGAGACGCCGTTTGCCCGGGAGAAAAAGACGATACGTAATTTTAAGAAGGCCATTCTTATGACAGCGGGGGCGGCCGTACAAAAACTAATGATGAAGCTGGAGAGTGAGCAAGAGATACTGATGCACGTGGCCGATATGGCGATGGTGACCTTTGTAGCCGAAAGCTCTTTGTTGCGGGCCGGGAAGCTGGTGGACCAGCGCGGTGAGGCTGCCTGCGCCTTTGAGTTGGATGTTATGCGCACTTATCTGTACGATGCTGCCGACCAGATCCACAAGGCCGGGAAAGACGCTATCAACGCCTTTGCTGACGGAGATGAACAGCGGATGATGCTTTTGGGGTTGAAGCGGTTTACCAAGGTCGATCCTTTTAACAGCAAGGAGGCGAAGAGAAGGATCTCTGCCCGGCTGACGACTGATAATAAATATCCGTTATAGACGATTTTGTAGACAGGTCACACATGAGCGATGGAAAGGCCACCTGCTGACGCAGGCTGGCCTTTTCGCTTTTGTGCATAAGTTTTGCAATTCAATTACCGGCTAATGATGCTCTCTGCTATAGACTACCGCCTATTTCTGAAGGCAAAAAACCCAGGGGAGAAAATGTTGGCCATATTAGCTAACCTCGGGGGTCCTGATAGGCAGGAAGCCGTAGCAAGCATTGTCAAAGGGGTTTTTGCCGCCTCCGATGGAGACCTTTCAAGGGAGCGATATCTTTTCCAATTGCGTATTTTGGGGAATTTGCGTAACTTACAAGGCGAAATTAATACCATTATGGAAAGTGTTGCAAAGTGGTGGAAATTGGAGCGAGATCCTTTCTACTGGAAGGGAGAGCAAGTAGGGATAGAAAAAGGGATAAAAAAAGGCGAAGAAAAAAAAGC
>DASZWE010000584.1:0-6032 GCA_035546735.1 Puia sp. | reverse complement strand
AATTAAAATAGCCGATTATGAATCCCAAAGCCGAGTTCTTTTTTGATAAAGACACCCAATGGAAAAAAGAATACGGGAAGATGAGAAAGATCGCGCTCGACTGCGGGCTCACCGAAGAGCTGAAATGGGGCTGTCCCTGCTATACCTTTGACAACAGGAACATCGTGCTGATACATGGTTTTAAAGAATACTGTGCGTTCCTGTTCTTCAAAGGAGCCCTTCTGAACGATCCCGACGGTATGCTGATCCAGCAAACGGAGAACGTGCAGTCCGCCCGCCAGATCCGCCTGACCAGCCTTAAGGAGATAGTAAAGTTGGAACGCACGTTGAAAACCTACATTTATGAGGCCATCGAAGTGGAAAGGGCCGGACTGCAGGTGAAACTTAAAAAGACCAGGGAGTTCCCCGTCCCCGAAGAGTTCCAAAAAAGGCTGGACAAGTCCGCTACTTTAAGAAAGGCTTTTGAGGCATTGACACCGGGCCGGCAAAGAGGATACCTCCTTTATTTTGCCGCAGCCAAACAAGCTAGGACACGGGAGTCCCGGATTGAAAAATACAAGCAGCACATCCTTGACGGCAAGGGACTGGAGGACGAGTAAGCCGTTGTCACCGCTGATGCAGATAAATATTGAACCCCGCCTTGATCACGGGCAGCGGATGGCCATTGAAGTCATTATACGGAGAGTACTTATCGCCCAGCACATCGAACATGAGGGAAATATAAAAGCTGCTCTCCCCCACCACGCGCTGTCCATAGCCCACGCCCAGCAGCAGACTGGCAGCGCTGGTATTGAATGTCACCGACGCGCCCCCTGATCCGGGGTTCATATCCTTTTGATTCTGGCTGATCCAGTTGTATTCCGGCTGTGCCGCAAAGAACAGAAAAGGCAGGGGATAGGCCCTTCCAAATACGCCACCACCATAATTGAAGGTCCTGTACCGGATGTTGCCGTCATAATACGGATCGGCCCGGACGGAGTTGTAGTTGAAGTTGACGACGACGCCGGCATCCAGCCAGCTGGCCAGCGAATAGCCTATCTCGGGGCTGACGCCGACATTGAATTGATAGGAGCCCAGTCCCAATGCCAGACTACCTCCCAAAAAAAGATTCTCCTTCTGGAATCCACCGCCTGCAGCGGCATCCGAATAAGTATATACACGTTGTGGCTTACGCTCCTGCGCACCCGCGCTCAGCGCCGCAATCAGGCAACACCCTGCGAACAAGATCTTTTTTAACATGACTGGCTTTTAGTTTCTTTGATCGAATATCTTTCCCTCTGTACGGTATCATCGGCAAAAAGGATGTCTTCCCCCCGCACCAAAAGTGGACATTCCTCAACATTTGCCGTAAAATTAATGCTTTTAAAGCTTGAAAGAAGGACACAAGGACTGCCTCCTGTTGCCGTTGTACTCGTTGTAAAAACCCTGGCTGGTAAGCGCAAACTCATAAGCCCCAAATCCCCCGTCGTAGTGTTTTAGGGAGGAAGTGGTGACATCGTATGTGAAGGTTAGCTTTATATTCTTATAAATGAATCCGATCATGGGTATAATGGCGTCGCCGGCCCTGTAATAGAGACCACCGATGACCTGCTGGTCGCCGTCATCCTTTAGATTGTACTGCGCATTCATGCCCAGGACGGCCTCCGAAGAATTGGCCATGCTGGTGTAATACCCCATGGGATTGATGATCACCTGGTCGCTGGCCTTGATGCTGGCATTGATAAACCCTATATAGCGGCGGGGTATCCGGGAATCGAACCCTGCGGGGTCGGTGCTGAAAAAGGACTCGCGGGCCCGGTTGATATGCTGTACGGAAAATCCCGCGTTCAGGTACATCTTGTTGGTTGGGAAATAGGCGTAATTCAACCCTATCTGCATATCGAAATATGTCACACTCGGCTGATCGATGACGACGCTGGTAGGCAACTGGGCATCGAAGAAATGTCCGTCGAACTGATCGGGGAATTTCAACTGGCTCGTATTGATCCGCTTATTGATAAATCCTGCATTGAAGCCGGCGGTGATCAGGCTGGAATAACCCACCATCTGGTGGTAGGCTACGGAACCATATGCCTGGGTAGAGGTCAGCGTGCCGGAACCCGCATCGTCGCGGAGGATCACGCCCCCAATACCCATCCATCCATTCTCGATCCTGTTGCGGAATACCTGCGCATCCCCCCAGATGCTCATGGTCCGGTATGGCACAGCCATCACGGGAGACCATTGATCCCGGTAGTTGGCGCCTAACCTGAAGTCTGCGTCAGGGATAAATCCGGTGTTGGCCGGATTGGTGGTGAGAGGGGAATTGAACCATTGGGAGAAATGGAGGTCCTGGGCATGTCCCTGCAGCAATGCCAGCAACATGCAGCAACCCATGAATGATATTTTTTTCGCACTACCCCGCATATATTTGTCCACCTCCGGAGGCTCCCACCTCCTATTTTAAATAAACGTTATTGTCGTTCTTTTGGTTGTCTTTCCGCCATCTAAATTCCCTGCGTCGACAAATCATCGTATCAGCGTTACATCCCCCTTCCTGCTCACATGTTTGCCATCCGAGAACTCAGCTTCCAGGGTATACGCGTACACTCCCATGGGCTGCATAATGCCCTGGTAGGTACCATCCCAGCCGATGTCCTGGTCCGTGGACTGGAACACCAGCTGTCCCCACCGGTTGTATATCCTGAGTATCATCTTATCAATGCCAAAACCCGCCACCTTAAAGATACTGTTCTGTCCAAATCTGCCGGGCGTAAAGGCATTCGGCATGTCTAACAAGGGGTTGATCAACGTAGCCACCGTGTGGCAGACGGTATCGGTGCAGTCATATTGGTTATAGGAGACCAGACAAACATTGAACGTGTCTGTAAATTTATACAAATGTTGGATAGTATCCGCTTTTGTCGTCATTAAAGTGTCTCCATCTCCAAAATCCCATTTATATCTATTGGCCCCGGACGACCCATTGGTAAACACCATCGGCGTATTGGACACGGGCGGCGAGGGGCTAAAGGTAAAGGCGGTCACCGGCTTGGGACTTACGATCAGGGGCGACATGGTCGTATCGTCCTGCTTGTTACAGGTGTTATTATCAAATGCCGTCAGCTTAACGGTATAATTACCAGGGTTCTGGTACACGTGCGTAGGCGACGACTGGGTCGATGTGTTGTCGGGGCTGGACGGGTCGCCAAAATCCCAGAGAAAGGTCTGTCCTCCCAGGGAGGTATTGTTAAAGACGGCCGTATAAGGCGCACAGCCAAAGGGTGGCGTCTCGAATAACGCCACGGTATTGGGCGAAACCCGCAGGGTATCTACCAGATCGTCCGGCGAGTTACAATAGCCCGTATCGATCAGTGACAGATGGACAAAATAGGTGCCGGGGGTCGTATAAAGATGCGTGATGGATGATCCATTCGCTCCGGCGTTGATCCTGCCCGCCGCATCGCTGAAAGTCCAGACGATGGAAGTATCGTCCAGCGGTTTCGATCCCGGCGCCAGGGTGGACAGGTTGGTGAACTGATAGTTCAGGATGTGACAGTCGGCGCCAATCTTCATATGGCTCATATCCAAAAAGACCTTATCCGTGCGCCCGCTGACGGTCCTGTAGGCGGTGTCCCGGACATTACAGCTATTGCTGTCGATGGCGATCATCATCACCCTGTAGGACCCCTTGGCATAATAGGTATGCGTCACCACATTGCCGACCGTGGCGGTATCGGGACTTCCGTCCCCAAAGTTCCATATATAGGATTTGGCATTGCGTATGGTATCCTCGAATACGGCATCCAGGGGAACGCAGCCGGTGGTATCTCCCAGCCGCCCATTGACGGAAGCCCGCAGCCCGGCCGCTACTCCCGCAAAGTTGAAGGCGATCTTGATGGCGGCCAGGTTACAGCCCGTAGGAGCCGCCCCATTCCTGGGCGCCCAGACCCCTGCGGTGGTGGGGAAAGGTTTGGCGGTACCGGTATTGCAATTGGCGCATACAGCCTGGTAAATGATCCCAAACTGGTCGTACCGGCTGGTGCCTCCATCCACGTGTTCGCTGATGCTTCGGTTATTGTCGTCCTGCCCATAGAAAGTCCCGTAGAGGAGGGCGGATGCATTCTTCTTGATGACGATGAAGTAAAAATCCCGATTGTCCGTCAGTTTCTTGATAGCATCCGGCGTTACGGGCATGCCGACGGTGCCGGCCAGTCCATAGTTGTCTGTCTGTCCCGCAATGATCCATCCGCCCCAACCGGATATGTACATGTTCTCACAACGATCCACCAAAAATGCCACGGGAGAGATATTGGGCAGTTTGCCATTGGGCGTGCCGAAAGTGGTGGAGAATACAAAGCCGGACAGATCATTCTTTAGCTTGGAGACGTACTGTTTGGCGCCGGGATTGATGAATTGTACATTGGACGTGACGGGCCAGGTCCCATTGGTGGTGCCCATGATATAGGGCGCCCCATCCCTGTCGAACTGCAGCCCGTAAATAGCGTCCGCCGCACCCGTACCAAAGTAGCTGGTCTGCTTTTGCTGCGAACCATCGGCGGAAATGACAGAGACAAATCCGTCACAGACGCCGCCCTGGTATCCAGCCTGGAAAGCGCTGGTCTTATTCCCGGGCAAGTCTTTACTCGTGGTAGCTCCGGCCACATAGATGTCCCCGGTGAGGGGGTCGGCCTTCAATACAAAGACGGCATCCATACCGGTGCCGCCCAGGAAACTGCTCCAGATGATATGATTACAGGCAGGATCTACCTTTATCACGACGGCATCCTGTCCGCCGCCGCCGTACTTGGGTTGAAATACATTGCCACGGATGGGGAACAGGCCTGTGGGATCCGAGGACTGGGTCGAAGCCCCGATCAGGATATTGTTGGACGCATCCAGGACCACTTCACTGCGGGAGTCGTCCCCATAATTCCTTATCAAAGAATCCGCCCTTTCATTACGGCTTCTCAGCTGGTCGCCCATATTCACACAATCATTACCCGTCCCGCCGATGCGGATACAGCCCGTCAGCACGCTGCCCGAAGGATCCAGTCTGGCGACAAACAGGTCGGCGGCGCCGCCGGGGCCTTCTTTGGTCTTGTAGGGAAAGTCTATCGAATAGCTTCTTCCAATGACCACCAGATTACCCTGCCCGTCAGAGATCATACTATGCGGCGTTTCGCTGTCCGAACCACCCAGATACGTTGCAAACAGCTTGGTAGAACCGTTGCTGCTGAACTTTATAATCCCCACGTCGAACTCCCCGCCCCCATATTTCGGTTGCAGCGCACCCGTATTCCAGGGGAAGGCGGCCCCGAAGACGATGCCTCCGGCGAAAAACGTTCCGGCGGGACCCGGCGTCGCCGTAAATCCCCAGTTGCTGATCTTGCTGCCCGTAAAAGTGCAAAATACCAGCGTAGGATCGATGATCAGCGTAGCCCCTCCGTCATAATCGGCTACCTTAAAACCCACGGTATTGCCATTTTTGATGACGAACTTCGACCGTACGGGCACACGTCCATTTGCATCAAACTGGAAGGTGGACGGCTCCAGCTCCTTTACCTGTCCCACAGAGGTATTCACCAGCAATTGCCCTTTTTTTATCTGCAGCCCGTCGGCTCCCTCGTATTGCATGGCGATCTGACCCGCATTTCCTCCGGGATGGACAATGATCTCATATTTCAATTGCCCCTCGTTGGTATAATAGCGGATGTCGATGTTGGGATAAATATCTTTGTAGGTCACTCCCTGATAGGCTACGCAATGGCTAGCCCACTTGGAAGGATCATTGCCGATGAAGTAGTTGTTGTATCCCGGAACAGGCTTGTCAGGGATAATGGTGGGGTTCTCGTTGGCGCCCGTAAAAGTGACACGATAGGCGTGGGAGCGGATAAGCACATCATCCTCGTCTGCCGGGGTGCCGCCACCGCCGGAACCGCTGCCTGTACCGCCGCCCGGAAAGCCCTTGACAGGAGTAGAGGATGCCGCCACCTTTACGTTGCCGGGAGATGAGGGATGGGGTCCCACCGGATGCCGGTGCGCCACGGTCA
>DASZWE010000583.1:0-19881 GCA_035546735.1 Puia sp. | reverse complement strand
ATCTCTTTCCGGAAGACGTGGTAAATTTGCAGAAAAGCCCGGATTCCGGACATATATTTTGCTTTGATGACTTATATTTGCCCACTCACAAGGGGAGTAAATATGTTCAATTTAATTCTATTCGGACCGCCAGGCAGCGGGAAAGGGACCCAGTCGGAAAAGCTTATTTCCAAGTATGGATTGAAGCATCTTAGCACCGGGGACATTTTACGCAGCGAAATTGCGGGTCAGACACCGTTGGGACTGGCCGCCAAGAGCTTTATGGACAAAGGCCAGCTGGTGCCCGATGAAGTTGTAATTGAAATGATTAGCTCTGCCCTTGACAACAACCCCCAGGCATACGGCTTCCTGTTCGATGGATTCCCCCGCACAACGGCACAGGCCGAGGCCCTGGATAAGCTGCTCACTCAAAAAGGCACTTCCATTGCTGTGGTGCTGGCCCTTCAGGTGGGTCAGGATGAGCTGGTCAAGCGCCTGCTCAACCGCGGTCTCACTTCCGGAAGGTCCGACGATACCAAAGAGGATGTCATTCTTGCCCGTCTGGCCGAGTATGATAAAAAGACGGCTGCCGTGGCCGACCACTACAAGAAATACGATAAAGTGGTCTTTGTCAAGGGCGAAGGTAGTATCGACGAGATCTTCGACAGCCTTTCCGATGCCATCGACAAGCGAAACAGGGCCTAAACCGCCGGTGTGACCTTTTCCAGTGCCAGGCTGTATGATCAGTAGTCCAACTACCGTATGCGAACCTACTTCATCTCCCCGGGGACCACGTTCACTACGGTGCTATGGCCACCCCTTAACACTTCCAGCTTGATGGCCCGTCCGATGTAGTATTCACTCAGCTGTTTGTGCAGCTCATCCACTGTTCCAATGGGTGTATGCTCGAAGGCCACAATGATGTCTCCCTGACGTAATTCATTATTATATACTGGCTGATCAGCAACTACCTCGGAAATATAGACACCCGTCCTTTTCTCCAGCTTATTGGCGGCAATCATTCTTCCCGTGAGGTTGACAACCTGTCCTGCAATGCCCAGATAGGCTCTTTTTACCCGCCCTTCCATGATCAGCTTTCCGGCTACAAAGGCGGCAAGATTAGAAGACACGGCAAAGCAAAGTCCCTGGGCGGAGATGATGGTGGCGGTGTTCACGCCAATGACCTGTCCGAAAGAATTGACGAGCGGGCCGCCTGAGTTACCGGGGTTCAGGGAGGCATCGGTCTGTATGATATCGTCGATGAGCCGGCCATTGCTGGCCCTGAGTGTTCGTCCCAGTGCGCTGACGACGCCGGCTGTAATGGTATGCTGTAAGCCCAGCGGGTTGCCGATGGCAATGGCTATTTGACCCGGCTGCAGGGATTCCGAGTTGGCAAAGCTCAGCGCTTTCAGTCCTGACTCATATATCTTCAATACGGCGATGTCGGTAGAAGGATCGGCTCCTTTCAATTCCGCGCTGACCGTCCGCCCATCCGCCAGCGACACTTTTATATCACGGGCATCTTCAATGACGTGGTTGTTGGTAACAATGAAACCGTCGGAAGAAATGACAAAGCCCGAACCGGAGCCAGGTGCCAGGCGCTGTCCATTCCTCCCGTCATTGGCCGGTTTTTGGACCTGGATATGTACGACGGCTTCCGCTACCTGACCGACGACGCCTGTTATCGTTCTGGAATAGGCGTCCAGCAGCGCATGGTCGGTGTGGGGCGAACCGACCGGCGATTCGTTGTCCGCAGGATGGACATTCTGATCGATGAACGACAAGGCTGGATGGGTGATGAATGAATGAGCCGGGTGGGCATGATCTATCTTTGAATGATAATTTTCCATAGAAAGGGGTGTCCAAATGATGAACCAATCCTTTTGGAGTGACAGACTGGCATTTGGTCCATCCCTGGCAGGCAAGCACCAAAGATTCTCTAAATTTGTCAGGACAAGCAGGAGTTGTCAAAAGACAAGCGATATTTGTCAAATACAAACGATCGTTAGTATGCCATCAAAACTCGGAAACTACATTGCAGGCAGCTGGGTCACCGGCGATGGAGAAGGGCAGGCGCTTTATAATGCCGTCACGGGCGATACCATAGCGTATGCCAGCACCAAGGGTCTGGATTTCGGATCCATCCTGGCCTATGCCCGTGAGACAGGTAATCCGGCTCTTCGTAAGATGACCTTCCCCGAAAGAGGACGGATGCTCCGCGCCCTGGCCATTCATCTGCGGGAACACCTGGAAAAGTTCTATAAGATCAGCTATCTCACAGGCGCCACTCGTGCCGACAGCTGGATAGATATCGAGGGGGGCATCGGCAATCTGTTTTCCTATGCTTCCCTCCGGCGCAAATTTCCCAATGAACCTTTTTGCCTGGATGGCGAAGGGATGAGTCTGGGGAAAGGGGGCACATTTATGGGACAGCATATCCTCGTCCCCAAAGAGGGGGCTGCCATCCATATCAATGCCTTCAATTTCCCCGTATGGGGCATGCTGGAAAAGATCGCGGTCAATCTGCTGGCAGGGGTGCCTGCAGTGGTCAAGCCGGCAACCGTCACCTCCTTTCTCACAGAGGCGGTGGTTAGAGAGATCATTGCCTCGGGCATCCTTCCGCCCGGAGCGCTACAGCTCATCTGCGGCAGCGCCGGCGACCTGCTGGACCATGTGATGGCACAGGATGTCGTGACCTTTACAGGATCCGCCTCCACAGGACAGCAATTGAAATCCCATCCGGCCGTCCTCCGGGAAAATACTCCTTTTAATATGGAGGCCGACTCGCTGAATTGTCTGATCCTGGGTGAGGACGTGGATCCTTCCATGCCGGAATGGGACCTGTTCATAAAAGAACTGCGAAAAGAAATGACGGTTAAAGCGGGGCAGAAATGTACGGCAGTACGACGCATATTTGTCCCCGCCTCCAAAATGGAGGATGCCTGGAAAGCCCTGACGAAGGCTCTATCCCAAACCACCATCGGTAATCCTGAAAATGAGAAGGTGCGTATGGGTTCCCTGGCCGGCAATACGCAACGGGAAGAGGTGCGGGCGCAGGTAAAAAGGCTGCTGGCTTCTTCACAGATCCTTTACGGCTCGCTGGACAGCGTGGAGCTCATCGATGCGGACAATACAAAAGGAGCGTTCCTCAGCCCGCTGCTGCTGTTGAATGAAAAGCCCTTCACCAGCGAGGAGCCGCATACGGTCGAGGCGTTTGGCCCCGTGAGCACTATGATGCCTTATACCAGCGCCGCGGAAGCCATCGAGCTGTCCAGAAAGGGCAAGGGCTCGCTCTGCAGCACCATCGTAACGGCGGATGCGCGTCAGGCACGAGAATATGTATTGGGCGCGGCCACCCATCATGGGCGGATACTCATATTGAACAGCGAATGCGCCAAAGAAAGCACGGGGCATGGAAGCCCTCTTCCCCTGCTGGTACATGGGGGACCCGGCAGGGCGGGTGGTGGAGAGGAAATGGGGGGTCTTCGCGGCGTCAAACACTATATGCAGCGGGTAGCGGTGCAGGGTTCTCCTACCATGATCACGGCGCTGACCCATACCTGGCAGCCTCATGCGCAGCAATTCACCGAGGATAAGCACCCTTTCCGTAAATATTTCGAGGAGCTGCAGATAGGCGATACCGTGATCACGCACAAACGTACCGTTACCGAGACGGATATCACTAATTTTGCGGCTGTCAGCTGGGATCATTTCTATGCTCATACCGACCATACTTCTTTGGAAGGCACATTGTTTGAAAAGCCTGTGGCCCACGGCTACTTTATCCTGAGCGCCGCCGCGGGACTGTTCGTAGATGCCGGAAAAGGACCCGTCATGCTGAACTATGGACTGGAAGAATGCCGGTTTCTCAAGCCCGTCTATGCGGGGACAACCATTGGCGTCCGGCTGACCTGTAAGGAGAAGATCGAGCAGGAGAAAAGGGAGCCTACGGATGTGCCGCGGGGTATTGTAAAATGGTATGTGGATGTATATGATCAAACGGGGGAGAGTGTGGCGATCGCGACGATACTGACGATGGTACAGAAGAAATCTCAGGGTTAATGGACCGAAAGGCCAAAGAGCCTTGCACTGACGGATAACAAAGAGTCTCAAGGCTAAAAGACAATATTATGATCACGGGAAACATCAAAGACGGTTACGTCAAGACCGAATATCATCGGGGAATCACTACGATAGAGTTTTTTCATCCCCAGAGCAATTCCCTGCCGGGCCGTCTGCTGGAACAGCTGGCGCATGCCGTTCACGGGGCCGGCAATGATAGGGAGACCAGGGTGATCATCCTTCGTGCAGGGGGAGAAAAAGCTTTTTGCGCCGGGGCTTCCTTCGACGAGCTGCTGGCGGTCGAGAATGCCGAACAGGGTTTTCAATTCTTTATCGGTTTTGCGCATTTGATCAATGCCATGCGCAAGTGCCCTCAATTCATCATCGCCCGTATCCATGGCAGGTGCGTAGGTGGCGCGGTGGGACTAGCGGCGGCGGCCGACTATGCCATTGCGGTACATGGCGCCGACATAAAGCTCAGCGAACTGGCCGTGGGTATCGGTCCTTTTGTCGTTGGGCCTGCTGTGGAAAGAAAGATAGGGCTGGCAGCTTTTAGCACGCTTGCCATCGATGCGACCATGTGGCGTAGCGCGGAGTGGGCGCATAGAAAAGGCCTTTATGCCGAGCTGCATAACAGCGTAGAGGAAATGGACGAGGCTGTACACCGCCTGGCGGATCATCTCTTACATTCCAATCCGCATGCCATGAGCCTGATGAAGGAAATGTTCTGGAAGGGTACGGAGCACTGGGACACACTGTTGGCAGAAAGGGCCTCTTTCAGCGGCCGGCTGGTGCTTAGCGAGTTCAGCAGGCACGCCATACAGCAGTTCAAAAAGAAATAGCATGTCGCCGTCCAGCGGTTCCAGGAGAGGTAGAAGGATGCTTTTCGACGGTTCAAGAAAAAAATAGCATGTTGCCGTCCGGTAGTTCCAGGCAAGATAAAAGGGATGCTATTCGACAGTTCAAGAAGAAATAGCATGTCGCCGTCCGGCGGTTCCAGGAGAGGTAGAAGGATGCTTTTCGACGGTTCAAGAAAAAATAAGGGCCGTCCCATTGGAAAAGTCGGGACGGCCGGGGATATTTGTCATAGGTCGTCGTACTTGTATAACGGGTCGATGGCCGCCCCCGCCACCATGTGGAAGACGGGGTTGATAATACCATCCTTCAAGCCATACACCCATCCGTGCAGTTGTGGGCGCTGATCCTTTACCCAGGCCCGCTGGATGATGGACGTCTTGGCGAGGTGCAGCACCTGCTCCTTCACATTCAGTTCCACCAGCCTGTCGGCTCTTTGTTCATCGTTGCGAATGGAATCCAGCTCATCGCTGTAGAGCCGGTATACATCCTTTATATTCCGCAGCCACATATTCAGCACATACTTGAAGTCGTGATTGGTCATCGCCGCCTTGACGCCGCCGCACCCGTAATGGCCGCAGACGATGACATGCTCCACTTTCAGGTGATTGACGGCATAATCCAGCACGCTGAGGACATTTACATCCGTGTGGATCACCAGGTTGGCGATATTGCGATGGACGAAGATCTCACCGGGCTGTGTACCTGTGATCTTGTCGGCGGGCACACGGCTGTCGCTACAACCAATCCAGAGGAACTTCGGTGTTTGCAGATGAGACAGTCTTTCAAAATATCCGGGATCATCCGCCTTTATTTCATTAGCCCAGGCTTTATTCTCTAACAGTAACTTTTCTATCGGCGTCATATACGATTGTTCAGATTTTTTATAAAAATAGTTCATTTTGACATAGTACGCTTTTATCCGGCGGAACCCATGTCCGGGCAAGTCGTCAGGCAGGTTCCGTCAGGCGGCCTGTTCATCGAATTCTTTGCCGGCGACCAGCTGGTGGAGGGATTTAAAGGCGCTCTTTTTCACCTCTACCCTGATATTCTTCAGGCCGGCATGATGCGTAAATTCATTGATGACATCGATGATGTCCTTGTCGATGAAGTCGGCCCGGGTAATGTCGATGAGGACAAAAGAATTTTCCGGCACGCGCTCCAGCCTTTCCTTTATAATAGGTTTATTGAGAAAAGAGACATCCTTTCTCAACCTGACCAGGTACTTA
This sequence comes from Puia sp., assembly GCA_035546735.1. Lineage (GTDB taxonomy): Bacteria > Bacteroidota > Bacteroidia > Chitinophagales > Chitinophagaceae > Puia. The sequence continues at coordinate 13,756 of DASZWE010000583.1, read as the reverse complement.
TTTTCGTCGTGTACGATCATCACCGCCGAGTGGAAATTGCTATGTAACAGGAAGAAGAGGGAGACGCCCATGCCGATGAGGATCCCGATGAGCAGATCTGTAAGCAGGATGGCTATAATGGTCGCTACAAACGGCACCAGCTGATCCCATCCCTTTTGATGGAATTCCCGGAAGAGGGCAGGTTTTGCCAGCTTGTATCCGGTGGCGATAAGAATGGCGGCCAGTGCACTCAGCGGGATCATGTTCAGCAGTCCCGGGATGAACAGCACGCTCATCATCAGCAGGAGACCATGGAACATGGTGGAGAAGCGTGTCTTACCGCCCGCATTGACGTTGGCGGAGCTTCGTACGATGACGGATGTGATGGGCAGCCCACCCAGGAGGCCTGACACCAGATTGCCTACGCCCTGGGCTTTCAGCTCCCTATTGGTAGGCGTACGTCTGTTGTACGGGTCCAGCTTGTCGACGGCTTCGATGCTGAGCAGTGTTTCCAGGCTTGCCACGAGTGCAATGGTAACACCTGTGATCCATACCTGCGGATTGCCGAGATGCTGCCATTGAGGATGGTGCAACAATTCGCCCGCGGAAGAAAGCCCTGTCGTTATGGGCAGCTTCACGAGGTGATTGGGGTCCAGGGCCCAGACTTGTCCTAAGCCGCTGAGGAAATTATATAATAAGACGCCTATGATGACCACTACCAGCGGACCGGGGATAAACCTGAACAGGGGCCTGCTCTTTATGAATTTCCTGTCCCATATCCAGATGATGATCAGCGATGTGAGTCCTATCACGATGGCTGCGGGGGAAAGGTAATTGATCGAATAGATGATCTCTGAAAAGGTATTTCTCCTGTCAATTTGTATAAAGGCCTCATCCCCCTGAAAATTTTTATCAAACCCAACGAGGTGTGGGAGCTGTTTTAAAATAAGAATGATACCGATGGCGGCCAGCATGCCTCGTATGACGGAGTTGGGAACATAGTCGCCGATGATGCCTGCCCGCAGGAACCCAAGCAGTATTTGTACGAGGCCGGCGATGACCACGGACAGGAGAAAGACTTCAAATGCAGGCATTTTGCCGATGGCAACGGCCACTACTGCTGTGAGCCCTGCTGCGGGGCCGGCGACGCTTAGGTTAGAGCCGCTGAGCGCGCCGATGATAAGACCACCGACAATACCTGCGATGATGCCGGAAAATAAAGGGGCGTTAGAGCCCAGGGCAATGCCCAGACACAAGGGCAAGGCCACGAGGAAGACTACCACGGCCGCAGGGATATCCGAAGCCGCATTGGAAAATGGGTTTTTACGTTGAGTCATAGTTGTTATTTTAAAGGATGGTCAAAGACATGCCAGGACCCGGCTGGAGTACAGCTGGGTAGGCAAGCATCGTCCTTGCCGCAGTCAGCGGCTTGTTCGAATAGCAGGTTGGGACCGTGACGAAGGAGGTCCGGCAAAAGCCTGCAAACAATGACTCAACAATTGGGTGGGGGAGCGAAAATGTCGTCCGCATGCCTGGCTTCCAGGGCTTCTACCTGATGAGGGATGGGCTTATGCGCACTGATGAGAATGGATTGGATGAGGGTTGGATGTTCAACGGGCAAAAAGTGCTTGGTCAGATCATCTCCGGAGGATTTACCACCGTCGTCGGCATGGACAAGCTCTTCCGTTGCCTGGCCGCCTAAGAGCCAGGAAATAGTCTGCTTCAACGGTAATAGCTGTATGCTTAGTACCAATAGTAAAAATACAGATATGATCTTTTTAGTCGCCAAGTACGGACGAAGATACAAAAATCTCCGGGTCACACTACTACCTAAGTGTTAAATATTCAGACCGCCGCAAACGCTGATTGCCTGGCCGGTGATATAAGAGCTCATATCGCTGGCAAGAAATAAGGTAGTGTTGGCAATCTCTTCGGCGCTGCCAAATCTGCCCAGTGGTATTTTTTCCAAAAAGGCCTTGGCCCCTTCACCTTCTTTCAGATAATGTGTCATATCCGTCTCCACAAATCCCGGGGCAATGGCATTGCAACGGATATTGCGGCTGCCCAGTTCGAGCGCTACGGATTTGGTGAAGCCGATGATCCCTGCCTTGGAGGCGGCGTAGCTGCTTTGACCCGCATTACCGCGAATACCGACAATGGAGCTCATATTAATGATCGATCCCTTCCGTGCTTTCATCATGGGTCGGATCACCTGTTTGGTCATGTTGAATACACTCTTCAGGTTGATGTCCATCACCTCGTCCCATTGCTCGGGTGTCAGGCGTAGTAACAGATTGTCTTTTGAAATACCGGCATTGTTCACACACACATCCACTGCTCCAAACTCTTTCATCACATCATTCACCAACGCCTCGCATTCCGCATAGACACCCGCATTGCTTTTGTAGGCCTTGGCCTTTACGCCGAATCCTTTCAATTTATCCTCCAGCGTCCTGGCTTTTTCCTCGCTGCTGAGGTAGGTAAAGGCAATGCCCGCCCCATGTTCGGCCAATTTGATAGCAATAGCTTCTCCAATACCGCGGCTGGCGCCTGTGACGATAGCAATTTTTCCTTCCAGTAGTTTATTCATGGGTCAAACCTACGTTAAAATGCCAATTTACACAAACAATAGGCCATTGGCCATGTTCGCGGCCAGGCTGTGACCTATCTTTGGCCAGGTTCTTCTTCGCCACTGAAGAGACATTATGACAAGAAAAATATAAATATTTATTTTGCATCAATGACCCCCCGTCGATACACCGGACTACTGATCGCTTTTGCAGTAGAAACGCTGTCCTCCACCTGGCTGCTGAAGATGAGCGGATGGGTCCCGTTTCTTTCCATCCTGTATTTTCTTTCCGGGATCGCGCTTGCGTGGCTGCTGCTGTCCTTCCCCGCTGTAAGACTGGTGCGGCCTGCACGAGGCTGGTGGAAGGCCCATACCATTCACTACCGTCTGATCATCATCGGGCTGATCGCGCTGGCCATGTACAGCTGGTGCGTATATTGGTTCGATGAAATACCCATCGATATCAGCAATGCGGATATGCTGCCCATCATAAAAGCCATGGGTGAACGCTTTGTTGCGGGACATCACGATCAGGTCTACGATACCATACCCTGGATATGGCATGGCATACAGCCCATCTATCTACCGGCCATGTGGCTGCCGTATGTGCCGGCTATTGCGCTGGGTCTCGATATCCGCTGGATCACGATGGCGGGTCTGCTCTTTTCCTTTGCCGTATTCCTGTTCCTTTACCGGCCGGAGATACACCGATACCTATCCTTTTTTACGGTGGTGCTGGCCTTTCTCTTATTCTGGTGGATAATGGCGGACAATACCCCGGGCATCATCAGCGTGTCAGAGGAGGGAGTGGTCGTTGCCTATTATGTGCTGCTGGTTCTGGCGCTGACATCGGGCAATCCCTGGTGGATAGGTATCACGGCCAGCCTGTGTATGCTGAGCCGGTATTCGCTGGTGGGATGGGTACCAGCCTATGCGCTGTACCTGATATTGGGGCGGCGATGGAAACATATCGGCATATTTGCCTTTACAGGTATTCTTTGTTTTATCCTGCTGTTCCTGCTGCCGGTGGGAGGACAGACCGTTATGCGACTGGCAAAGCTGCCGGGACAGTATATTCCTTTTGCAGGCCGTGTATGGCATGACAGTCCGGACGTATTTGCGGAGTCTCCGGCTTTTGCCTGGTTCTTTGGTCCGGGCAGGATCGTTTTGCTGCATCGGCTGCTTATTGGGTTGAGCTTTATCGTCCCCGCCGCCTTTGTATGGTATGGGTATAGGAAGAAGAAGGCGAATATACCACTGGCCGCTCTGAAGCTCAGCCTGGTGATCTTTTACTGCTTCATCGACGTACCCTATCTCTATCTTTTTTATACGTCTTCGTTTGTAAGTCTTGTCATCGTCACCATGCTGGTACGCAGGCCGGATGGAGAGGGGGCAGGTACGCAGGCCGAATGAAAATGCGCCTGCTCCTGAGGTTATGCCTGGCTCAGGGGAGAAATGAGCGCGCAGATCTCTTCAATATATTTTCTGTCATTGGAAAGGCGCGGTACTTTGTGCTGACCGCCGAGCTTGCCTTTGCTTTTCAGCCAGGTAGTGAATATGCCTTTGTCCAGGGCCTGGAGTATGGGGGCGCGGAGGGCGATATTCTTATGCCGCTTGGCCTCGTAGTCGCTGTTGACGCTTTGCAGGGCCTTGTCCAGCTCGTGGGTGAATTGTTCCAGGCTGGCGGGCTCTTTTTCAAATTCTATCAGCCATTGGTGGGCGCCGTTGCCTTCATCGCTGAAATAGACGGGGGCTGCTGTATAGTCATTGACTACGGCGCCGGTGTTCCGGCAGGCAATGGCGATGGCTTTGTCGGTGTTGTCCACGATGACTTCTTCACCAAAGGCGTTGATAAAATGTTTTAGTCTTCCGCTGACTTTGATACGGAATGGGAATTTGGAGGTGAACTGGATGGTGTCTCCCAGCAGGTATCTCCATAATCCGCCGTTGGTGTTGATGACCAGGGCATAGTTCTTACCCAGCTCCACGTCGGTGAGGCCGATGGTCTCCGGGTTGGGTTTGCCATATTCTTCGACGGGCATGAATTCCATAAAAATGCCATGGTCCAAAAAGAGCAGCATGCCATCGTCGTTGGGGTTGGCCTGGGCTGCAAAGAATCCTTCGCTGGCATTGTACATGTCAAGGTAATGGATGTCCTTTCCGATGAGCTTTTTGAATTGCTCCTGGTAGGGGGTGAAGGATACTCCGCCATGAATGTACAGTTCCAGCGATGGCCAGACATCGGCCAGGGTGGATTTGCCCGTCATCTCCAGTATTCTTCTGATCAGCACGAGTGTCCAGGTAGGCACGCCGGAGATGGAGGTTACATTTTCCGCGATCGTGTTTTTCGCCAGCCTTTCAATTTTGTTTTCCCATTCGTCGAGCAAGGCAATGCTCAGTTCGGGTGTCCGGATCCAATGCCCCCAGAATGGGGAGTTCTGTAAGAGCACGGCGCTGAGGTCACCGTAGTGTACGTCGTCGTTGACCTGGTGGACGGTATGGCTTCCCCCGATGACGAGCCCTTTGCCTGTCAGCAGGTCGGAGTCGGGGTTGAAGTTGTAATACATGGTCAGCACGTCCTTGGCGCCTTTGTAGTGGCAGTCCTTCAGGCTGTCTTCGCTGACGGGGATGAATTTGCTCTTATCGCTGGTAGTGCCGCTGCTTTTAGCAAACCAGCTGACGGGTGTATTCCAGAGGATGTTCTCCTCTCCATTCATGATGCGCTGGATATAGGGTTTCAGGTCGTCGTATTCGTGAATGGGGACGGCCTGCTTGAATTCCCGGATGGAGAAGATCCTGGAGAAGTTGTATTTCCGGCCAAATTCAGTGTATTGAGCGGATGTAACGAGATGTTGCAGGACTTCCCGTTGTGTTGCCACCGGATGCTGCATCCATTGTTCGATGTTCCAAAGCCGGAATCGGGCAAGTCTTGATATGGCGGGGCTGAGAAGTCTCATATAGTATGATCAACGGCAAAATAAAGAAAGCCAGGGATATAAAGAATCTTTTTTAAGGGAGCTCCATGGATACTCCCAAAAGGATCGTAGGTGCGATAGCCTGGATTAAAGGATAATGCGTTAGACGGTTCAAAAGATCATGGACCCGGCGGCAATCATTCATGAAGGTTGCCGGCTTCGGCTTCAGCGGACCGGGCAAAGGGGGCGCCGCCTTGTTTTTGAGCTTCTTCATGCAGGTAATCCTTACGCCGTAATTCGAAATTCCTTCCCAGATAGAGACGGCGTACCTGTTCGTCCTCGGCCAGCTCTTCGGCGGTGCCGTGCTTGAATATTTTTCCATCGATGAGCAGGTATGCCCTGTCACAGATGGAAAGGGTCTCGTTCACGTTGTGGTCGGTGATGAGGATGCCGATGTTCCTGTATTTCAGGCGCGCTACCACGGTCTGTATGTCCTCCACGGCAATGGGGTCGACACCGGCAAAGGGTTCGTCGAGGAGGATGAACTTGGGATCTACGGCGAGCGCCCGGGCAATTTCGGTACGTCTTCTTTCACCGCCGCTGAGGGAGTCGCCATTGTTCTTTCGTACGTGGTGAAGGTGGAATTCGTCGAGCAGCGATTCCAGCTTATCCTTTTGTTCCGCCCGGGTGAGCTTTGTCATTTCCAGTACGGCTTTGAGATTATCTTCCACACTCAATTTCCGGAATACGGAGGCTTCCTGCGGAAGGTAGCCGATCCCCATCTGGGCCCGCTTATACATAGGCATCCGTGTGATATCCACATTGTCCAAAAACACGCTGCCCGAGTCGGGTTTTATCAATCCAACCACCATATAGAAGGTGGTGGTCTTTCCGGCCCCATTGGGACCCAACAGCCCTACTATCTCTCCCTGCTGCAGGTTGACGGAGACATGATTTACCACGGTACGGTTCCGGTAGCTCTTTACAAGATCTTGTGAGTGAATGGTCAGGCTCATGGCCCCAAAGTTCCATATAAACCTGTAATTTTCACGTCAAAAAACCGTTATTTTGCTCACAAAATGGACCGGGACCGGGTCGGATACCGACCGAAGAGGCGGGACAAGGCTGGCCGGGAGCGCCGATGATGAGCGCAGGGCCCATAACACTCTGATTTATGAAGGTTATAGAGCATATACAGCAGGCGAAAGACACATTAGTTTCATTTGAGATCTTACCTCCCTTGAAAGGAAGGACGATCAATTCGATATACGAGCATCTCGATCCTTTGATGGCATTCAAGCCCTCTTTTATCAATGTCACCTACCATCGCAGCGAGAGCATGTTTAAGAAGAAGGCGGACGGCACCTTTGAGAAAGTAGAGGTCCGCAAGCGGCCCGGAACGGTAGGTATTTGCGCGGCGATCATGGCCCATTACCAGGTGGATGCGGTTCCGCACCTCATCTGCGGCGGCTTTGCCAAGCGGGAAACCGAGGACGCCCTGATCGATCTCCACTTCCTCGGAATTGATAATGTGCTGGTACTGAGGGGAGATGCGGCCAAGAATGAAAGCTCCTTCGAGCCGGAGCCGGACGGACACCGGTATGCCATCGACCTGTTGAAGCAGGTGGTATGTCTCAATCACGGTATGTATCTCGAAGAGGATATCAAAAATGGGGGTAAGACCAATTTCTGCATTGGCGTCGCAGGATACCCCGAGAAGCATTTCGAAGCGCCCAACCTGGACACGGATCTGATGTATCTGAAGGCCAAGGTAGAGGCTGGCGCGGAGTATATCACCACACAGATGTTCTTCGACAATCAGAAATATTTTGATTTCGTAAGATTGTGCCGGGAACAGGGTATCCATGTGCCCATCATACCGGGTCTGAAGCCCATTACCAACCGCAAGCAGCTGAGCATGCTGCCGAAGGTCTTCCATGTGGATCTTCCTACCGAGCTCTCCAGTGAGATCCTGAAGTGTAAGACGGATGAGGAGGTAGAGAAAGTGGGGACGGAATGGCTGATCCACCAGAGCAGGGAGCTAAAGAAGGCCGGTGTTCCGGTGCTGCATTACTATACTTTGGGCAAGCCCAAGGTCATCGAGAATGTGGTGCGTGCAGTTTTATAAAGTTGTGTGCGACCGGGCGCCGGAACCCAGGGCAGGCTGGACCAGCGGAACTCACTACGACTACTTAGGCAGGCTGGCCAGGACCTTTTCATCCACGGACACGGGGTATTTCTTCTTCAGCCCGGCTATCCACTCATCTTCCAGCCAGGTCTGGTAGTCATTGATGACAAATCCTCTCGCATCCCTGAAATTGCGGGGGCTGCGTCCCTGGTAGACATTTAGTATATAGGCGAAGCTGATGGTGTTATCCCCTTTATTGACCACATCGGGTGTCAGCGTATTGGGGCTGGGTGAAGCTTTTTCCAGTGCGGGTATCTGGGAGATCTCGTATCTGCCGGAGTCCGCCTGTATCGTGGTCCCTATGCTATCGGTGTATTTTCTCCAGTCATTGGGGTTGGCGGCTATATGCGTGCGCAGGGTCTGGGCCGTGCGTTCGCCGGTGCAGGTGAACAGAAGGGCGTCTGCACTGGATTCCCACCAGTATTTATTCTGATGCGCGTCATAATATTTATGCAGTCCTGCGCTGTCGGTGGAGGCTTTGTCCCAAACCTTTCGTTGCATGACTTCGAAGAGGAGGTTGCCTTCTTTGAATTCCGTCAGCTGAAAAGCAAAGTCCTTGTTGTATTCTTCCAGGTGGCTGCGGTAATAATCCATGGCGGTCCTGCCGATGAACTGTTCGAAAAGGGCCTTGTCGGATAAGTTCCGGCCCCTGCCCGATCCTTTGACGGTGCGGAAATAGTCAAGCCATTGCTGTACCCGGTATTCCTGTTGCGGGAAGCTGAAGAGGACAGAGGATGTGCTAAGACTGTGATAGGAGTTAAGGCCCATGTTTCTCATGGCGCTGTCCGTAAAGGCCCAGAGCTCAGGTTCGGAGAAGTCGGATCTTCTCATACCCGTCTGCTGATAGATGCGATGGAGCAGGACCTGTCTGGAGACTTCCGCTCTTCCGTCGGATGCCACCTGCTGCTTTAGCTGGGCCGCCGTCTCCTGGTCGAAGGATTTCGGGACGGGGGTTCGAGCCAGTCGCTTAACAATATGATATCCAAATGAGGTAGCGAAGGGGCGGCTGATGGCGCCGTCCTTGTCCAATGCAAAGGCTGTTGTTTCAAATGCGGAGTCATAGCGGCCTACTCCGAATTCGGGCAGCTCACCGCCACTTTGATAAGAGAGATTGTCTCCGCTGTATGTCTTTGCCAGCTGCGCAAAGTCCCCTCCTTTTTGCAGGAGGTCGTAGATGGAGTCGGCTCTGCGGCGGCTGTCCTCTTTAGCGGCTGGGGTGGCATTGGGCGGGAAGGCAATCAGTATCTGGGCCGCCCGCATCTTTCCCAGGGCCGGGCGTTCTCCCAGATTTTTAAAGATGTGATATCCTCCCTTGCTGTGGTAGGGCCTGGAGATCTGCCTCTCGGGGGTGGAATAAGCCAGGGTCTCCAGCTCGTAGGGCAAGGTAAACAGGGTGATATAGCCAAGATCGCCGCCGTTGGTCTTTGCGGATGGGTCTTCTGAGAACCGGGCGGCGACGTCAGCGAATTTTTTTCCTTTTTTCAGGGCATTGTAGGCGGTTAGGATCTTTTCATAAGCTTTTGCGGTGTCTGCCGGGGTGCTGTTGGCTGGGAGGGCGATAAAGATATGGGCCAGGTGAATGTCTTTCTGGCTGCGCGAGAACGCTTCATTTACCAGCTTGTCCAGGCTGGCGTCGTCCTTCATATAGGAGTCGGCCACCTGCTGGCGGAAGTTCATCAGCTCCGAGCGCTGGTTGGGCAGTGTGTCCAACTGCATATCCAGGGCTGCCCGCACTTTCAGCTTGTAGCGGATATATAATTCCAGGTAGTCCCGATAGGACCGCTCCGTGGGCTTTTCATTCGTATTGTTCTTGTTATAAGCTTTTAGGAAGTCCTCTTTGCTGACGCTCCGGCCATCACAGGTGAAGAGGGTTTGAGCGGAGAGGGTAGAAGATAAGAACAGGGGAAAAATTATCAGTCTTACAACACGATTCATGATCTTTATAGGATTATTTTCCATTGTGAAGTTTCAAATTTATTACTTCATCCAATTGCTGATAGGAAAGCTTTTTGGCAATGATGCGCTTATCCTTATCCAGTAAATAAAGCATGGGCGTCTGATATACATCGTATAATTGACGATAGCTTGCTTGTCCCGCAGCTTCTACGGAATCCTGGTGAGCTTTGGTCTCATAAACGTGTATCCAGTCCTTTAAATTGTGATCCTTAATGAATTGCAGCCAGGCTTCCTTTCCGCCATCCACCATGACGCCGTATAATTTTACTCCCTCTTGCTTCCATTTGGCCTGGAAGATGGAGTCTACTTTGGGGACTATTTCCTTACAATGTCCGCAGGTGGCATCCCAGAAGCAGATGACGATGAAAGGGGCGTTTATCTCATACAGGGGGTGCGGCTTGTCCAGCGTGTCCACCATTTCGAGGTTGGCGGCGGGCTGTCCGATGAGGTTGGCCATCAGGCTGTAGGCCCTGTTGTTAAGGTAGGTCCGGTATTTGTCCGTAAAGAATTCGGCCTGGCCGGTGTTGATATATTTTTCAAAGAGATGGACGAATACGGCATCCTGTCCCATGTATTCGGGGTTCACGTACTTCTGTACAAAATAGACGAGGAGGTACTGGAACAGGGGCTTGCTGACCCTGGCCTGCAGGAGCATCCAATCGGCCTCTTTTTCGACGGAGTCGGCCTGTGGCGAGACGAGGTCCTTGAAATATTTATCGAGCCGGGGTTCGAAGACGGGTGTACGGGTCAGCCGCGGGTCCGTGAAGTCGATGCTGTCCCAATAGTGCGCTTTGAAATAATGATAGGGAAAGAGGCTGTCCACGGGCTTCCCGCCCACTTTGGGGGTAGGTGGTACCACTGGTTCCTTCATGACATAAAAAAGGGTGGTGAGCAGGGAGTGCGGATATTTAGCGATGATCTGCTGGCGATACTGTTGGATCTCCTCATTCAGGGTCTTTATCCGATCTCTCAGACGGATCGAGTCCTTTTTATCGTGGAGGGCGCTCAGCTCTTTCTGGCTGGCGACGATCTCCGAGCCTTTCTTATTGGTAAAAACGGTGTATTGCCGGAACACGGTGTTGTCGGTGGAGCCGGTAAAGGCAATGCTGCCGGGCAGGTTGGTGGTATCGGCGGCAATGGAGAAATGCTGCTGGCTGTCCAACAACAGTTCAAAGAGGATGGTTTTGGCAGGGGATACGATGAAATAGACGCCTCCCGTCAGCCTGTCCTTGCCCGTGAAGTGTCCGGTGCTGTTCTCGTCCAGGACGGTGGAGTCGGCTACGGCCTTGACCTTGCCATAGTAGTAACCCAAATATATTTTACTGTTCTTATATGGCTTTAATGTGACCCGGATGTCATACCCTTGTGAAAAGGCGGCGGCGTTCAAAAGGCACAAACAGGTCGTCAGGGACAATAGGATTTTATTCATACGCATGTAAAAATAGCTATTAGACGAGACATTGTATCTTTGCGCGGTGCGAAAAAAAGATAAAAATGTGGTCCTTCAGCGGGTGCTGGTGGAGGACTATGCCGCAGAAGGCAAATCATTGGCCCGAGTGGACGGGAAGGTCATATTCATAGAAAATGCCATACCAGGTGATGTTGTAGATATCAGGCTGGGAAAGAATAAAAAGGATTGGGCGGAAGGTTTTGTTACTTTTTGGCACAGTTATTCTCCCGACAGGATCGAGCCGTTCTGCTCCCATTTCGGGGTTTGCGGCGGCTGTCGCTGGCAGATGCTGCCCTACTCCAAACAATTGGAGTACAAACAAAAGCAGGTGGTTGATAATTTGCAGCGCATTGGCAAGGTCCATCTGCCGCCTGTACAGCCCATTCTGGGTGCGGAGCAGTCCACGCGATACAGGAATAAGATCGAATATACTTTTTCCAGCAGGCGTTTTCTCCTGCGGTCGGAATTGCACAATCCGGATATCACATCGCAGCAGAACGTAGCCGGATTCCACGCGAGGGGACTTTTTGATAAGGTGGTGGACATCCAAACCTGTCATTTACAGGAAGAGCCTACCAACCGGCTGCGGCTGGCTGTAAGGGATTTTGCGGTGAGCCGTAATCTTTCTTTTTATGATATAAGATCGCACCAGGGCTGGCTGCGTACTATGCAGGTGCGTATATGTACGACGGGTGAGGTGATGGTCAACATCGTATTTGGTCATGAGGATGAGCCTGCGCGCCGGGAGCTGCAGGAGCATCTTCTCCGGCAATTTCCCGACCTGACCACGCTGCTGTATACCATCAATCCAAAATGGAATGACAGCATCACGGATCTGGAGCCACGGGTGGTGCATGGGAAGGGGTATGTGATCGAAAAGCTCGGAGATTTTCAGTTCAAGGTGGGGCCCAAATCCTTTTTTCAGACGAATACACGTCAAGGTGAAAGGCTTTACCAGGTGACCAGGGAGTTTGCGGAGCTAACGGGCAGCCAGACGGTGTATGATCTTTATTGCGGGACGGGGAGCATCGGCATTTTTGTCAGCAGGCAGGCTGCCCGTGTCATCGGCGTAGAGGTGATCCCCGAGGCCATCGGGGATGCCCGGGAAAATGCAAAGCTCAATGGTATCGGACACGCCCGATGGTTTGCAGGGGATGTATCGGATGTCTGTAATGACGGGTTCTTTGCAGCAGAAGGTCGTCCGGATGTCATCATAACGGACCCGCCAAGAGCCGGCATGCATGAAAAGCTGGTGAGGAAGATACTGGACATGGAGGCCGAGACGGTGGTCTATGTCAGCTGTAATCCTGCCACGCAGGCCAGGGATCTGCAGCTCCTGGATGAAAAATATGCAGTGACGCGCGTGCAGCCGGTGGATATGTTCCCGCATACACATCATATTGAGAACATTGTACAATTGAAGAAAAGGTGCTATTCACCGTGAGGCCGGCATTTGTGGTTATTGGGAATAAATTAACAGAATCGTGATTGATACCTGGATTTTTGGAGTGTTAAATAGTAATTTGCAGGAATATTTTTAAGAATAAGAATATGACAGAATTTCGTCCAAGGGGCTTTTTGCACATACCGCCGATAATAAAGAACATCATCATCATCAATCTTCTGGTCTTTCTGGCCCAGCAGACGCTGGGGGCGAGGATAGAACAGGAGTTGATCAATATGTTTGCTTTGCACGATGTCAGCTCTTATTTCTTCCGGCCGCATCAGCTGATCACCTATTTATTTCTTCATGGAAGCTGGGGGCATGTGCTGATGAATATGTTCGTCCTTTGGATGTTTGGGTCCATTCTGGAGGATTATTGGGGGCCGAAGCGATTCCTGACCTTCTATATTGTTTGTGGTATTGGGGCTGCTGTTGCGCAGCTGGCCGTGCAGCATATGGATATGGCGGACGTCTGGCGGGAGATACATAGTATGCCATTGTCGGCTGACGACAGAGAGGCATTAAAACTTCCGAATGTATTGTTTGGAGGCCAGGCCATTAACGCTCCTACCCTTGGCGCTTCCGGGGCCGTATTTGGCTGTATGGCCGCCTTTGGGTATTTATTTCCCAATAATGAGCTGCTGATCATCCCCATTCCTTTCCCGATAAAGGCCAAGTGGCTGGTGCTGGGGTATGCCGCCATCGAGCTGTTTGCAGGTCTCGAGCCCAGCCAGAGCGACAATGTAGCGCACTGGGCCCACCTGGGCGGAGGTCTTATAGGGTTGCTGCTGGTAATTTACTGGAACAGGAACAACAGACGGAATTTTTATTAAACCGTTTGCCGTGTAATACTGTTATAATTTTATATCCTCTAATGTATGCGCGTAATGGAAGATAGCTATCGGAAAAAGATGACGCTTGGGCAGGACGGGAATGCACTGGTACAGCTCATCGTTATCAACGCCGTGCTCTTCATTATTCTGAAGTTTATCTATCTTATCTATGCCATGGAGCCCGGGGGCGCCAATCTTTTTAACAGCAAGCTCCTGTCCTGGTTCACCCTGCCGGCCAGCTTCGACACGTTCCTGTCCCGCCCCTGGACCTTTCTCAGCTATATGTTCTCGGATGCAGACCTTCCAAGATTTATCGGGAATATGTTCTGGCTCTGGGGATTTGGCTATATCCTTCAGGACCTTATGGGCAACCGGAAGCTGGTGCCTCTTTATCTGTATGGTGGCGTGGCGGCCGCGGTCCT
>DASZWE010000582.1:0-3701 GCA_035546735.1 Puia sp. | reverse complement strand
ATAATTAAAAACTTGAAAAATCAGCTAATATGAAGAAAACTCTCTTACTGGCCTGTCTTTTTTGGGGCGGACAGCTGCTGGCGCAGCAGGCGCCGAAGTACAATGGCATCGATGCGGGCATGAATAACATTTTCCGGCTCTCGGATGCGAAGACAAGATCCATCAGTCCTGAAAATTTCAATGGCGCCAAGGGTGGCGGGGGAAAGGCCACTACCGGTATGGGGCAAGGCGCTTCCAGGGATCTGGGGCAGGGGTGGAAGGTGAGTCCCTGTGTGACGATAAAGGCGCATACTACTTTTACCATTGCGGAGATAGATGGTTCGGGGTCCATTCAACATATCTGGATGACGCCTACGGGCAACTGGCGTTATTCTATCCTGCGAATGTATTGGGATGATGAGGCGACACCTTCCGTGGAGGTGCCGGTGGGTGACTTTTTTGGGATGGGGTGGGGCAGGTATTCGCCGCTGCACAGTCTGGCGGTATGCGTCAATCCCGGCTCCGCCTTTAATTGCTACTGGCCTATGCCTTTCCGTAAGAAGTGCCGGATCACGATGGAGAATATCGATGAGAAGGACATGGTGCTGTATTACCAAGTAGATTATATCTTAACGGAAGTGCCCGGCGATGCAGCTTATTTTCACGCACAATTCCGCCGGGTGAACCCTTTGCCATACAAGACAAACTATGTGCTGGTAGACAGCATCAAGGGGAAGGGGCAGTATGTGGGGACTTACCTGGCCTGGGGTGTACACAACAATGGCTGGTGGGGTGAAGGGGAGATCAAGTTCTTTATGGATGGGGATACGGAGTTTCCCACGATTTGCGGAACGGGTACGGAGGATTATTTTTGCGGGTCATATGATTTCGACACGCGCAGGAAGGTGTCGGAAGGAGTGACGGTGAGCGATTATACAGAGTTCAGTACCCCGTATTCGGGACTGGCGCAGGTGATCCGGGGGGATGGGCATTATGATATTGCGCAGCGGTTTGGGCTTTATCGCTGGCATATAACGGACCCTATCCGATTTGAAAAGAGTCTGAAGGTGACGATACAGGCGTTGGGCTGGAGGGATGGAGGGCGTTATCTGCCGTTGCAGGACGATATATCTTCGACGGTGTTCTGGTATCAGGCGGAGCCGCATGGGGCGTTCCCGAAGTTGCCGGCGAAGGATCAATTGGAGGTTAATTAACCGGGGAACCTGTTGAAGGGCCAGGGGTGAATTGGCCGGGCCTGGACCAGGATAACCTATCGAGGGGGCCGGGGCAAACCTGTCGGGGGGCCAGGGCAGACCTGTCGAGGAGGCCAGGGCAAACCTGTCGAGGAGCGGCGAGGCGGCCGGTAGAAACTAAAAAAGAAATGATTGCAAATGAATAAAAGACTGTTCGGAACGATGGTGGCGGCGGTTATGCTGACTGCTGCCTGTAACAATCAGCCGGAGGGGCAGCTGACAAATGCTCCCAAGACGCCGGGTACATTCGGCTATGACCTGGACTTTCTGCGGGCGCATGACAGTGTGGTCGTGCTGCAAAGCGATGGGGGCAAGGCGGAGGTGATCGTATCACCCAAGTACCAGGCAAAGGTTTTTACTTCCACGGCGGATGGCGCGCAGGGGAAAAGTTTTGGGTGGATACATTACAAGGCTTTTACGGGACCGGTGGATGCCCATATGAATGCCTATGGCGGGGAAAATCGTATCTGGCTGGGGCCGGAGGGGGGCAAGTACGCTCTCTTTTTCCCCAAGGGGGCGGCCATGGAGTTTGCTAACTGGAAGACGCCGGCGGCCTTCGATACGGAAGCCTGGAGGGTGATCCGGCAGGATTCGACGTCCGTGAGCATGCAAAAAGACATGCAGCTGGTAAACTATGCGGGGACGCCCTTATCCCTCTCCGTTATGCGGGATGTTACCATATTGAGCAGGAGTGTTATCGACGGCATGCTGCCCGTACAGGATACGGCCCTCAAGGTGGTGGGATACCGGACCAACAATACGCTGACCAATACGGGTGCGCGGGAATGGACGGAGGAGACGGGGATGCCATGTATCTGGATGCTGGATATGTTCAACCCTTCGCCGGCTACGGTGATCGTGATACCGCATAAAACGGGTGGGGCCGCCGGTAAGGGGGCCGGAGAGAAGGTGGCGACTACTGACTATTTTGGGCAGATACCGCCGGACAGGATCAAAATAACGGACAGTACGCTGTTCTTCAAGGCGGATGGGAAGAGCAGGGGCAAGCTGGGTATTCATCCCGCCTATGCGCTGCCGAGGGCGGGGAGCTATGATGCGCAGAACAAGGTGCTGACGGTGACGATGTTCGATCTGGATCCTACGGGGAAATACCTGAACCAGGAGTGGAAGACGACGAAGCCGGCGTTTAGCGGGGATGCTGTGAATGCGTATAATGACGGTGCGTTAGCGGACGGCAGTCAGATGGGGCCTTTTTATGAGATAGAAAGCGTTTCGCCGGCGGCCTTTTTAAAGCCGGGGGAATCGCTGCATCATCAGCATATGGTATTTCATTTTACGGGGGATGAGGCGGCATTGGACAAGGTGAGCCGTGCGTGGCTGGGGGTGTCGCTGGATACCATCAAAAAGGTTTTTTAGTATATTGGGGAACCAAAACTCTCCGCATATGCGAAAACTTCTTTTCCTGCCCCTGCTGTTGACGCTGGGGATGCTCCGGGCGCAGACCTTTCGGGTCAGCATTGCGCCTCGGCTGCATTCGACGGCCTGGGATGGGCGGCTGTTGCTGCTGTTATCCAATAATGATAAGGCGGAGCCGCGTTATCAAATAAGCGATGCCGCGGGTACGCAGATGGTATTCGGGGTGGATGTGGATGGCTGGCAGCCGGGGACGTCGGAGCTGGTGGACATGCATGCGTTCGGCTATCCCATCGAGCGGCTGCGGGATGTACCGGCAGGCGACTATTATGTGCAGGCGCTTTTGCACAAATATGAGACCTTTCATCTGAAGAACGGGCATACGGTGAAGCTGCCGATGGACAGGGGGGAGGGGCAGCATTGGAATATCGCTCCCGGCAATATTTATTCCAGGCCTGTCAAAATACATTTTGACCCTGCGCGTGCGGGTGAGGTGGCGCTGGAGATCGACCAGATCATCCCGGCCATTGCGGAACCACAGGACACGCGGTATATCAAGCATATCAAAATACAAAGCAAGCTGCTCACCGGGTTCTGGGGACGACCCATGTATATCGGGGCGCATGTGCTGTTACCGGAGGGGTTTGACGAGCATCCGAATGTCAAATACCCGCTGGCGGTTTTCCACGGTCACTTTCCCGAGGACTTTGGCGGATTCCGCACGACGCCACCCGATGAGAACCTGAAGCCTGACAGCAGTGCACGGTTCCGTATCACCGGGTATAACAAGATCGTTCAGCAGGAGGCCTACGACTTTTATAAGCAATGGACGGGGCCTGGTTTCCCGCGGGTGCTGGCGGTAGAGATAACACATGCCAATCCTTATTATGACGACTCGTATGCAGTGAATTCGGAGAACCTGGGCCCGTATGGGGACGCCATCACCTATGAGCTGATCCCGGAGATCGAAAGGCGGTTCCGGGGCATCGGTCAGGGCTGGGCGAGGTTCACCTATGGAGGGTCTACGGGCGGATGGGAGGCGCTGGCGGTACAGGTGTTCTATCCCGACGACTATAATGGGTGTTATGCCGCCTG
>DASZWE010000581.1:0-3772 GCA_035546735.1 Puia sp. | reverse complement strand
TTTTGTATGGCTTCATTCTGACAGAATTCCCGGAGGGCGTCGCCCCGGATGGAGCATTGCTGGCGGAGGTCGACATACGTGACGTCCGTGAGATTGCCGGCCTTGTCTTTTCTTACTTCCATATGGATGCTTTCCCGTGTCAGTGCGGTCTTTAGTTTTCCCAATGTCAATTTCTTTCTCGTCATTTCCCATTCGACGTATAGTTCTATGCGTTCGTGCAGGCGCTGTTCCTGGCGGATGGTCTGGTTGAGCCTGAATTTTTCTTCGAGATGCCGGAGGGTGGGTTTGAAGTCGAAGAAGCTGGCTCTGATAGGGCGTCCGATGTAGTGGCCCTGTTCGTCCAGCACCCGGTAGAGCAGGCCATGGTGTTGCCGGAGGCGGGAATTCTCTTTGCCGGGGTCTGCTTCGACGTTGTACAGGCGAAGCACCGCATTGAATTCCTGAAGGTTGGTGCAATTATATTTTTCCATCACATAGTGAACGGTGTCGGAGATGGAGGGCGTAGTAGCTCTTTCGCCATAGTGGACTTTTAGTATGTGATCGGGGACCTGGGACAGGTGCTGGTTGAGACGTTTCTTTTCGGCCGTGACGAGGTCGAATTTCTCTTCGATGTATATTCTGGCTTTTTCGGATTGATTTTCTCCTATTTTATATTGTGGTATCGGGTCGCCATTGGCCTGGATATGGGTGGTGACGATGTGACAATGCGGGTGGCCGGAGTCGTAATGGCGATAGACCAGGTAAGGCTGTCTTTCGAAGCCGAGCTCTTTCATGTACGTGCGGGCGATGGTCTGCATTTTTTCGTTGGAGAGCTTGTCCGCGGGGTCGAAGTTCAGGCTGATGTGTTGGCTGGTGGTCACTCTTTCGTTGAGCTGCTGTCTTCTTTCGAAGCGGAGCACTTTATCTTCCCAGGTGAGCTTGTCCACGTCCTTCAGGAAGTTTTCGGCCAGGATGCATTCGGCCTGGTGGAGGGTTACTTTCTGCTCGTTGTATAGCAGGGATTTGACGATGCTTTCGCTGGGTTCTATTTTTGGGAGCATGTGTCTGTTATTTTTGTGAGAAGCTCTTTTATCCGGGTGGTCGTGTCCAGGAACTGCCGATTGCGGAGGAGAAGGACGTCGAGCATGATGTTTGCGCTTGTGCTGTTGTCACCGGAGAGCCCTTGTATGAGCGTGTTGAAATCTTCGCCAAAGGTCTTCAATATGGGCAACAGAGGCGCCAGGTCCTCTTCGAAGTTGTCGAAGGACTGGTTGCGGTGGTAGACTATAACGGGCTCGCGGAGCAATACTTTTCTACAGTATTCGCTGACGGAGCGGCAGGTGGTGTTGGACGCAAGCTTGTGTATCTTGTTCCATTCCTGCTCGGAAAGGCGCAGGTTGAGGCGATGTTCTTTTGGTGGCGTCGAGGTTGCCATATAGGATAAGCTTTAAGGTTATAAGTTACTAAACAATTGGGTGAGAAAAATGTTAAATTAGATCATGGAATTATTACCGGCAATGGGCAAAAATCCTTCGGGTGAGCGATTGGAGCGGATACGCCGGAGTCCTAATTATGGGAAGGGTGGTTTTCAGAATGTTGAACCTACATCTTTGATGCGGGAGGGGGCGTCGTTGCCCGGGATGATATGGGAGTTTATGAATAAATCGCGGGATACGGCACCGCCTGCGGCGTTGCCGTCAGTAAGGACCGACCTACGGTCTGGCGCCGAGCCGGTGGTGGTATGGTTTGGGCATTCTTCTTATTTTATAAAGCTGGCGGGGCTCACGGTGCTGGTGGATCCTGTGTTCTGCGGGCATGCTTCTCCTTTTTCCTTTATGACGAAGGCTTTTCCCGGTACGGATGTATATGGGGTGGATGATCTGCCGGAGATAGATATGGTAGTGATCACACATGACCATTACGATCATCTCGACTATAAAACGATGCAGCGGCTGGCTACGAAGGGCCGGCATTTTTATACTTCGCTGGGTGTGGGCTCGCATTTGGAGTACTGGGGGATCGCGGCGTCGGCCATCACGGAGCTGGACTGGTGGGACGAGGTGGCGGTGGGTGATGGAGGTGTGTTGACGGCGACGCCGGCGCGGCATTTCTCGGGAAGAGGATTTCGGCGTGGGAGAACGTTGTGGTCTTCCTTTGTGTTGCGGGTCGGCGGGTATACGCTGTTTCTTGGAGGGGATTCGGGATATGGACTGCATTTTAAAATGATCGGCGACCGGTTTGGGCCGATGGACCTGGCTATCCTGGAGTGCGGGCAGTATGGCAAGGACTGGCCTGATATACATATGCTGCCGGAGAAGTGCGTGACAGCTGCGGGGGAGCTAAGGGCTAAGGTGTTGCTACCCGTGCACTGGGGGAAGTTCTCGCTGTCGCTCCATCCCTGGGATGAGCCGGTGCGGCGCGTGGTGGCAGCCGCCCGCGGGAAGGGTTTGGTGTTGGCGACCCCCATGATCGGAGAACCGGTGGTATTAGGCGGACCGCTGCCTCAGGCGGCGTGGTGGGAGGGGGTTGGCAAATAGTAAAATGTTCCATCAAAATAGTAAGACCTGACATTGCCCGCCGACCGGGGCGCCAGTAACTTGAGTCTTCAAATTTGACGATTGCTATATTTCGAAGACTTTACTATCGACCATCAAAGACAGACAACCGGCAGGACGCTGACCGAGGCGGATATCGTACTTCATGCCGGGCAGACCGGTGATTTTTTCCCTCATCATATGGACGAAGAGTGGTGCAAGACGCAGCCTTTTGGGCGACGGATCGCACATGGCACTTTAGTCTTTAGCATGGCCATCGGGCTGACTGCCTGGCCGTTGAACGAGGTATCCATGACGTATGGATATGACCGGCTGCGTTTTATTCGTCCTGTTCATATCGGCGACACGTTGCGGGTGACGGTAACGATCAAGGAAAAGCGGGAACATAAGAAGCCCGGGTTTGGACTGGTGGTGGAGGAAGTCCGGGTTTTTAATCAGGATAAGGAATTGGTGATGGTGTGTGAGCACCTTTTATTGGTACAGAAGAAACTGCTATGATGAAAACTATTAAAGGGATCAGCTGGGGGCATAGCCGTGGTATAACGCCTCTGCTGGCGGCGGGGCAGCGGTGGTCGGAATTGCATCCGGGCGTGGAGGTGCATTGGGACAAGCGGACCTTGCAGCAATTTGCGGATTATCCTATCGAGGCGCTGACGGAGGAATATGACTTGTTGATCATCGATCATCCCTGGGTGGGGCGTGCCGCTGCGCTGGGCTGTGTACTTCCTTTGGAGCAGCATCTTTCTCCGGAGTATCTGAAGGATCAGGCCGAGCATTCGGTGGGGTATTCACATCATAGCTATAATTATGAAGGGCATCAATGGGCGTTGGCCATCGATGCGGCCACGCCTGCGGCCAGCTGCCGGATGGATCTTTTACAGGCGGCCGGTATACGGGTCCCGGAGACCTGGGAGCAGGTGCTGCAGCTGGCGCATATGGGAAAAGTGGCTGTGCCGGGGATACCTATCGACCTGCTGATGAATTTTTATATGTTCTGTATTGCGCATGGCTCACGGCCTTTTCAGGATCCTGCACGGGTGGTGGATGAAGAGACGGGGGTGCGGGCGTTGCGCAGCATGAAGGAGCTGTATTCGTTGGTGGACCCTTCTTTTTTTGCGTGTAATCCCATTGCCGTAGCCGAGCGGATGACGACTACCGATGAATACTGGTATTGTCCTTTTGCCTATGGGTATTCCAACTATGCGCGGGATGGATATGCGCGGCGGCGGTTGGATTAT
>DASZWE010000580.1:0-4626 GCA_035546735.1 Puia sp. | reverse complement strand
TGTATTGACCCCGCCCAGATCATAGGCGGTGCCGATGTTCAGCCATTGCGGATACGCGCTGCTGGCCGTCCCGTAGTTGGCCTGTAATAAGGTATAGGCTGACAGGTTGCCGATGTTCTGGTTGCCTACCGTGCCTCTTCCTGCTCTTAGTTTCAGGTTGGAAACATTTTTCACACTCCTGAAGAAGGCTTCGTTGTTGATACGCCATCCCAGCGTAAAGGCGGGGAAGACCCCATAGGGGTTATTGGTACCGAAGACGGAAGATCCGTCCCGGCGGATGGTAAAGGACGCCAGGTACCGGTCGGCATATCCATAGAAGACTTTGCCAAACTGGGACAGGAGCCGGTAGCCCGTGGCGGCGCCATTGTTTGTCTGGGCGCCTACACCGGAGCTGAGTTGAAGGTAGTTGGCATTCTGCAGGGCAAAATTCGTCGTGGCGGCGCCGAAGGTGGAAAAGTCATTTCTTACTGCCTCCGTGCCTGCCAGCAGGTTCAGCCTGTTCCTGCCCAGCTCGATGTTATAGTTCAGGGTATTGGTCCAGGTGAAGGTAAAGTCCTTGGATTCCTGCAGCGCAAGGCTGTTGAACGAGCGGACAGGACCTTCCGTCCCGATGAGGGCGGCGTTCTTCGCAAGCGCGTCGGAATAATCGAAACCCAGGCTGGTATGATAGACGAGGTGTTTTATAATTTCCAGGTCGAGATAGATGTTGCCGACGGAAATGAATTGGTTGCGGGTGTTGAACCGGTTAAGGTATTGCATATCCACGGGATTGTTCCTGTCTGTATAGCCCGGGCCGATGGGGCCGCCATAAGTGCCGTCCGTCTTGTACAGAGGAATGGTGGGAGAGAGTGTCAGCGCCAGTCCCGGCGTGGCGGCGCCGCCGACATCGAAGGTAGAATTGATCTGGGAGGTCCGGCTGATCTGAAGGTTCTCGCCAATGCGCAATCTGTCATTGAAGGCGGACGTATGCGAGTTGACACGCGCGCTGTACCGTTGAAAATGCGTAAAGACGACGAGACCGTTGTTATTATAGTATCCCAGGTCGATAAGCAGACCATTTTTCGAATTGCCCGCGGCGATGGAAAGGTTGTTGGAAGTGATGGTGGCAGTTTTGAACAGGGCGTCCTGCCAATTGGTATTGCCTACGGGTTCGGTACTGTCGCCGCCGACAAAGGGAGCGATATGCACCTGGTTAAGGACGGGATTGTTATAGTCCCCATTCCAGTCATACGTATAGATCTGGTTGACGAGGTTATTGGGATCGGTGCTGTCGTTCACCGCGGCCCGCCACAATGCTTTTCCCCTGTCCAGCGAGTTCAGGACCTTTTCCTGCCAGGGTCTTTCCGTTTGCGTGGTGATGCTGGTATTGAACTGGATGCGTACCTTATCGCCCGTACCTCCATTTTTAGTGGTGACGATGATGACGCCGTTGGAGGCCCGGGAGCCGTAGATAGAGGCCGCTGAAGCGTCCTTCAACACCTGGATCGAGGCGATGGCGCTGGCATCGAGATTAGCGAAATCTTCATAGCGTGTGGTGGGGATGCCATCGATGATATATAGCGGATTTGTATTCCCCAGGGTATTGACGCCCCGGATCAGTATCTGCGGAGCTCCGCCATTGGCGCCCGTGGGAGACCCGTCTGTTTGGATATACAGGCCCGGCACCTGTCCTTGCAGGGCAAGCATGGGACTTGAAGCAGGTACATTTTTTACGGTCGCCAGGTTGACTACTGACACGGCTCCGGTGAGGTCGACTTTTTTCTCCGACTTGTACCCTGTCACTACTACCGTGTTCAGATCACTGACGCCTTCCTCCATCACAAGGGATAGATCCGTCGTGCCGGCTGTGATCTTTACGACGAGGGGATTCATGCCCACGAACGATAAGGTGAGGGCATCGCCGGGGTTGGCCGGGATGGAGAAGGCTCCATTGGCGTCGGTGACCACGGTACGGTCCTTGCTACGGACGGACACGCCTTGTAAGGGTTCATGAGTCGACTTGCTCACTACCTTCCCCGTTATGGTTTTCTGCTGCGCCCAGCTGAATAAAGCCAGCAGCACCATGGGTAATAAGAGCCGTAATTTTTTCATAATGGCAATTTTAAGTGTTAGATAGTTGGTTTTATAATGTCCTGAAAACGGGCTGCGCGAAATATAGCCCGTGTTCAGGAAAGGTCTAATGTCTGTCCTTCGGACAACGAACCTGTGGTTCGTTCTTAATGGTGTTAATTGTGAGTTCGTCTATCTCGCTGACATCATAGGGAGGACAGGGGCCTGTTCGGCTGGCTACCAGGGCGCCCAGGGCGCTGGAAAATGCAAGGGCGCGCTGCAGATCTGATCCGCCGGCCATCTGAGACAGCAAGCCGGCCAGGAAAGCATCTCCTGCACCGATGGTATCAGCCAACGTCACGCTGAAACCGGGATGTTCATAGAATCCGCCTTCCTTATTTAGCCGCGCGCCCTTGCCGCCTCGGGTCACGACTACATTGGGGATCTGGAATCTGTCTTGCAGCGCCTGTACCCGGTCGCGTTGATCCCGATAGCCCGAGAACCATCCGGTGATCAGGTCCAGCTCATCCAGGTTCAGCTTTAGCAGGTGGAGTCCTTCCAGTAGTTTTGAAATGGTCTGTTTATCGTAATGCGGGGGACGAAGGTTGATGTCCAGTACCCTGGACGGCGCTATTTCCAACAGGCGGTATAAGGTCCGGCGGCTGCTGTGGCTGCGGGCGGCCAGGCTGCCGAATACAAAGTAGGAAGCATCTTTAAGCAGGTCGCTAAAGCCATCCTCCCAATGGATATTATCCCATGCGACGGGGCGTACAATATCGTAGGTCACGTCACAGTGCTCATCCAATTTCGCGTGTACTGTACCGGTGGGCAGCTCGAAGTCTACCTGAAAGAACTCCGTGGACATTTCCTGTGTCTCCATCAGGCGGACCAGGTTCCTTCCGTTGCTATCCTCACCCACTCTTGTGATAAGGGCGGGGTCGAGACCCAGTTTCATCAAATGATACGCGACATTCATAGGTGCGCCTCCCGGAAGCTTTCCGGTAGGCAGGAGATCCCATAATATCTCCCCAAAGCAGACTACAGGGTATTTGGTGACTGGCAGGCTCAAAGCAGTTTGTTTTAGTTAATGCAGGACCAATATATGTTCGATCTGTTCCAATGATCTGCCTTTTGTCTCGGGCATGATCTTCCAGACGAAGAGCAGCTGTATGAACATCATCAGGCAGAAGAATAAAAAGGTATTGCCACCTCCGACCTTTTCGGCCAGATAGGGAAAGGTAAAAGCAATGATAGCCGCCATGACCCAATGTGTCGTGCTGCCCAGGGTCTGTCCCTTTGCCCGCACCTGGTTGGGAAAGATCTCCGAGATGAACACCCAGATGACGGCTCCCTGTGAAAAGGCGAAGAAGGCGATGTATACGAACAGGAAAACAGGAACGGCCCTGAAATTCGCTGAATAAAAAGAATAGGAAACCAGGGCCAGGGTGATGATGAGACCAAAAGACCCGATCAACATCAGCGTGCGTCTGCCTATCCTGTCGATGAAGTTCATGGCCAGCAGGGTGAAAACGAAATTCACGGCGCCCAGTCCGGCCGTGGACAATAGAGAAGAGCCGGCGCCTAGCCCTGTCATATCGAAGATGCGTGGCGCATAATAGATGATGGCATTGATACCGGAGACCTGGTTGAAGATCGCAAATAGCATCGCCAGCATCACCGGGGTCCTGAATCGCGGGGAGAAAAGGGATTCTCCTATCACCTTCTCTTCCTTGCTGGTCTGCACGATGTCCCCGATGACCTGGTCGGCCGTGTCGGGGTTGATCAATACCATGATGTTCCGGGCTTCCCGTACCTTTCCTTTTTTCATGATCAGCCAGCGTGGACTTTCCGGTACGAATGGCAGCAAGCATAAAAACAGCGCGGAAGGGATGGCCTGGATGCCCAGCATCAGCCGCCAGGAATGATCCCCTGTCCGGCCGATGAGATAATTGGAGAGATAGGATACCACGATGCCGAATACCACATTGAACTGAAAAAGACCTACCAGCTTGCCCCTGCCCGCGGCCGGGGATATCTCCGATATATAAATAGGGGCGGTCACGGAGGAAGCCCCCACGCCAAAGCCGCCCAGGAACCGGAAGATCAAAAACAGGGGCCAGGACCCCGCGAGCGCCGTGCCTAAAGAAGATACCAGGTATAAGATGGCTATTCCATAAAGGGTTTTTTTTCTTCCCAGCCTGTCCGCCGGAATGGCTCCCAGCAGGGCACCAATGACCGTCCCGATGAGCGCTATGGATACCGTAAAGCCGTGTTGAAAAGTACCGAGGTTCCAGTATTGTTGAATTGACCGCTCCGCACCGGAGATAACGGCCGTATCAAATCCGAATAAAAAACCGCCAAGAGCGATCACGATCGACCAGAGAAGGACATTTTTTCTTTGCATATGGCAATTCAATTCCGGGCAAGATATCCTGTGGGAGGAGGAATCCTTTTTGAAATGATACCATGTTCCATCAAAATCGTTCTTTTTGGGAGGTTCGACCTTAATCTTTTGATTGTGAGAATGTTGGGTGCTGGCAAACATCGGCCGGAAAAAGCATCTTGTCTAAATTTGTT
>DASZWE010000579.1:0-8955 GCA_035546735.1 Puia sp. | reverse complement strand
AGCGAATTGCTTAGTCCTTCCAGGTCAGGACCGAACACTCCTTCATAACACACAGGTATCCGAATTGGTTCTCTCTCCTCTAAAAAGGAAGGCGCCTCTCCTTCCGTAGCCAGCCAGGCCTCCTCCAATAATTGTCTTATATGCTTATATACCCCGTCGGGCCAGCCAGCCTGGCTCATCTCTGTAGGGTCATAAAAAACAGAAATAGACGAATAAGCGACAATAATATCCTTCAGTCCGGGGAAAGGATGCTTTCTCAACCATGTCTCCAGGGTCAAAATCCGCCTATTAACCTGTTCATCAATAAGATGACCTAGCTCAAGGGTCATGGCGGAATCTCCCAGGGGAAATATTGAAAGTGGTTTGTCCAAGGTCAGTCCAATATCCCACCAATTTAAAGTTTTTTCCCTTTGGCTTTATAAACTTATAACCTTAGGCAACCATTTTATGTAAAATCCTGTTATACAAATTAAAATAGTTTAATAAAAAACGGTTTATGTCCCCCCACCCCTTGTACTGATTTTTTAATTTGAAGGTTATACTGTAAACTTGCAAGCGGACGATAGTAGATCCCATAGGCGGGCAATCCTATTTTAAACCACTTATAGAACACATGGCTAAGAATTTATTGATTGTGGAGTCTCCGGCAAAGGCCAAGACGATTGAGAAGATCCTGGGTGATGATTTTGAGGTAAAAAGCTGTTATGGTCATATACGCGACCTGGAGAAAGGCGATATGGGAATTGATATCAAGAACAATTATCAACCCCGCTATATTGTTCCGGACGATAAGGAAAAGGTCGTAAAAGAGCTTAAAAGCATCGCCAAAAAGTCTGGCGAAGTATGGCTCGCAACGGATGAGGACCGTGAAGGGGAAGCTATCAGCTGGCACCTTTGCGAGGTGCTGGGACTGGACCCCGAGACAACCAAACGCATCGTTTTTCACGAGATAACCAAGCCGGCTATCCAGTCGGCTGTCACCCGGCCCCGTACGGTGGATATGAACCTGGTCAATGCCCAGCAGGCCCGTCGTATCCTGGACAGGATCGTGGGTTTTGAGCTGAGCCCGGTGCTCTGGCGCAAAATGAGCATGAAGAACAATCTGAGCGCGGGCCGCGTACAGAGCGTTGCCGTACGTATCATCGCCGAAAGGGAAAGGGAGATCAATGCCTTTACTCCCGTCAGCTCCTTTAAGATAGAAGCTCTTTTTACAGCCAAAGACCTCGCCGGCAAACAGGTGACCTTTACAGCAGAAGGAAAGAAGCAGGCTTCAGCGGAAAATGCGGAGACCTTCCTCAATGGCTGTAAGGGGGCCGAGTACACTGTCACGGATATACAGGTCAGGCCCGGGAAAAAAACACCTGCCGCCCCATTCACCACCTCCACTCTTCAGCAGGAAGCCAGCCGCAAGCTGGGTTATTCCGTCAGCCGTACCATGCTGCTGGCGCAAAAGCTGTATGAGAGCGGCAAGATCACCTATATGCGTACCGACAGCGTCAACCTCAGCGAGACGGCTATGGACGCGATCACCAAACAAATAGACAGCCAGTACGGTAAAAAATATATCCAGGCCCGTAAGTACAAGAATAAGAATGAATCCGCCCAGGAGGCGCACGAAGCCATCCGCCCCACCTATATGGATAGCCTCACCGTGGAAGACGCCGACTGCCGCCGGCTGTACGAGCTCATCTGGAAGCGGACCATGGCCAGCCAGATGGCGGATGCCGAGCTGGAAAAGACCATCGCAAAGATCCAGGTCTCCACTAACAAAGAAGAATTGACAGCCAGCGGAGAAGTGCTGAAATTCGACGGCTTTCTGAAAGTATACATGGAAGACAGGGATGAGGACGAGATCACCGAAGAGGACGAACAGGAAGGCATGCTTCCCCCTCTCGCCATACAACAGAAGCTGCCGCTGAAGGAAATGCGCGCCGTCGAACGCTTTACCCGCCCGCAGCCCCGCTATACGGAGGCATCCCTCGTAAAAAAACTGGAAGAGCTGGGCATCGGACGCCCCTCTACCTACGCTCCTACCATCTCCACCATTCTTAAAAGAGGCTATGTGGAAAAAAGGGATAAGGAAGGCGTAAAAAGAGACTTCAGGATCTTCCGGCTGAAAGACAACAACGTAGAAAAGCTCGTCGAACAGGAGAATACAGGCGCCGAAAAATCAAAGCTGTTCCCGACCGACCTGGGTCTGGTAGTCACCGACTTCCTGAAACAGTATTTCGACGACATCATGGACTACCACTTTACGGCCCGCATCGAAGAAGAGTTTGATGAAGTGGCCCAGGGTAAGATCCAATGGAATAAAATGATCGATGATTTCTACAACCCTTTTAAAAAGGATGTAGATAACACCATCGAGACGGCGGAAAGGATCAAAGGAGAAAGAGAGCTGGGCCTCGATCCCGCCAGCGGCAAGAAAGTCATCGCCCGTATGGGCCGCTATGGCCCCATGGTGCAGATCGGAGATGTCAACGACGAAGAAAAGCCCCGGTTTGCCAAGCTGAAGAATACCCAAAGCATCGAGACCATCAGCTTCGACGAAGCCATGGAACTCTTCCGCCTGCCCCGTAACCTGGGTACGTTCGAAGATTCCGACGTCGTGGTCAACATCGGCAGGTTCGGTCCCTACATCGCACACGATAAGAAATTCTATTCCCTGGGGAAAGAATACGATCCCTATAGCATTACTTTTGACGAAGCCACTCCCATCATCGTTGAAAAAAGGGCGGCCAAGGAAGAACGCACCATCAAGATCTTCGAGAAAGAAAAGATACAGGTGCTGCGAGGCCCCTATGGTCCTTATATCAAACAGGGACTCAGGAACTACAAGCTGCCAAAGGAAAAACAGGACACCGCAGCTGATCTGAGCCTGGAGGAGGTCAAGGCTATTATCGAAGAAGTAAAGGCCAATCCGCCAAAGCGCGTTCCCCGCAAAAAGAAAGGCTGATCGACAAACGGTCGTTCGTCGAAGGACCATCATAAGCCGTTGGGCCAACGGTCGAATTCTTCCACAATTTCTACGGCAGGGACTTCGTTATCCATAAGCAGGCCCCTGGCCAAAGCCTGGAACCCCTTACCCACTGGCGAAGTTTATAACTATCCTTCGGACAACGAGCCTCCGGCCCGTTGTGAAGAGTTTAGTAATAAACACTTAGCGCCCGCTTGTGGATAAGAATTTTATCAAAATCTTATAAACTTCCCCGATATTGATTCCGTATTTCAGGGAAGAAACATCTACATGCAAGAAACCAAAGAAATAAAAGCCCTTTTTCACCTGATCGACGATCCTGACCAGGAAGTTTTCGACTCAGTGACCAACCGCATCGTCAGCTATGGCAGAGGCATTATTCCCAACCTGGAGAATCTCTGGGAGAATACCATCAGCGGAGAAGTGCAGGAACGTATCGAGCTGCTGATACACAAGCTTCATTATCACGATCTGACAGAAGATTTTATACGCTGGAAGAACAACAGCTACCAGGATCTCCTGACGTCCGCCCTCCTCGTCGCCAAATTTCAATACCCGGACCTGATCACCACCCCTATCCTGCAGGAAGTGGAAAAGCTCCGGCGCAACATCTGGCTGGAGCTGAACAGCTATCTCACTCCTCTTGAACAGGTCAACGTGCTGACCAGCATCCTGTACAGCTATTATGGTCTCAAAGGGACGGAAGTAGCCTACCAGCAGCCGGATGAATTCCTTATCAATAAGCTCATCGAGACCAAGAGAGGTAATTCCATCGCCAATGGCATCCTCTACCTGCTCCTGGGTGAATTGCTGGATATCCCTGTCAAGGCAATCAATATTCCCCGCCAGTTCGTGCTGGCCTATATCAAGCCCACTTACGACGAGAATCCGGAAAGGCTGAGCCCGCAGCAACGTATCGAGTTCTTTATCGATCCGATGAGCGGACAGGTATTTTCCCACAAGGACGTGGATAGCTATTTCAAACGGGTCTCCGTCCCGCCGGTGGCTTCCTACTTCAAACCCCTTTCCCACAATCGCATCATCCAGACGACCCTGGAAGAGTTCAGCAAATGCTTTGACGACGAACGCAACGCCTATAAGCAAAAGGAATTGTTGGAGCTTGCTAAATTGCTCAATGATTGACCTTCAGACAGATGTTCCGACAGCAACCAATGGCTTTCTTTAATATGCCGCCGCTTTATTCCCAATGCTTTTTTCTCGATCAGAAACCATGAGAGAGCGCCAAGAACTAATGTAATAGGGTCGGCTGTTGCTATCACTTGCAAAGGAGTAAGCTTGTAGAATCTTAACAAGGTCTGCTGGACGGGAAAACCATACAGATAAATCCCATAGGAAAAATCGCCCATTGATTTATTCAAGCCTGCTATCGGGAAAGTCGAACAGCTTCCAAATGAAATGACAAGCAGCGGATATAAGATAAATTGAATATTGCTATATTGGCCTGCAATGATCACCACGACACTAACTGCGAGCGCTGATACAGCGATAATATGACGGTATCTGTTTTGACCCAGGCCGATGGAAGACAAGAACGCCCCTGTCGCAAAAAGCAGCGCAAAGTCGACCAATGCCTTCCCCTCGTACGGCAATGGCGGCATCCAAATATCCCCGGCACGATGACTGTATTTGACCTTGAGCACGAACAGGCCTGCGATCGTCACACCAAGCAATGTGGCGATCAGTTTTTTATGTTTCATGATAAGCATACAAGCCGAAAGCACTATATAAAAACCAAACTCGTAAGGTATCGTCCATAGAGATCCGGCTCAGGGCTTAGTACCATGCCTAAAAAAAAGCATACGATAAGGACGACCGGAAGAGCAGGATATATCCTCAATATCCGCTTTATCATGCAATCGACCCAATTCCATATTCCCCTGTTTACACCGGAAGCTTCCACCCTTCCCTGTATTCCCGTTTTACAAACTGATTGGCCGCATCGAAATTCGTGATCTTCATATTCTGCGCATCCCACAGCAGCTTCTTCCTTCCCGGGAAGTTCTTCCCATCCTTCACATTCCAGCTGCGGAGGGCCAGGTTGCCCATCAATATCGTTTCGGTCAGCGGTCCCGCATATTCGAAAGGAGAGCTCAACGTATTCTTTCCATACCCGGCGATACAGGCATTCACCCATTGCACATAATGGCCTTCCGGCACCCTTGCCAGGGTCTGCGGCACATTCACTTCCTTCGTCCGGGAGGTAGGCAGTAAAGTAGCCCTGCTGCCATATGTTCCGCACATCATCTTTCCTTTCGTACCCGTGATAATGGCTCCTCCTCCGTCATCTCCTCCCATCATCTCATCAGGACCCAGCTCGGCCGGGCGCTCGGGTCTCAATCCTCCGTCCATCCAGTACAGGTCCACATCCGGCTTGCCATTCTTTCCGGGGAATTTCATCTTGATGGAGCTGGCAGGCGGGCAGCTTTCAGGATAGTAGCTGGGCGTCCACATCTTCTCGTAAATATCCACTACGCTGCACTCTACCTCGGAAGGATAGCCCAGTCCCACCGTCTTGAAGGGAGGGTCTATCAGGTGACATCCCATATCCCCCAAGGCGCCGGTACCAAAGGCCCAGAAGCCTCTCCAATTAAAAGGCACATATTCCTTATGGTATTCCTCGAATTGGGCAGGCCCCAGCCACAGGTCCCAGTTCAGCTCGGCAGGCACCGGGTCCGTGCTCTTCGGACGTCCAAAACCTTGCGGCCACACGGGACGGTTGGTCCAAACATGGATAGCTACCGCATCCCCGATGACGCCTGCATTATACCATTCCTGCATCTGCCTGACTCCATCGCTGGAAGAGCCCTGGTTGCCCATCTGGGCCACTACCTTATACCGCCTGGCCGCCTCGGTCAGCGTACGGGCCTCGTATATATCATGCGTCATTGGCTTCTGTACATACACGTGCTTCCCCAGCGACATGGCCGTCAGCGCGGCAATGGCATGGACGTTGTCGGGCGTGGACACCGATACGGCATCGATGCTCTTGTGCATCTTAGAAAGCATCTCGCGAAAATCCTTAAAGTATTTCGCTTTGTCATACTTCTTGATGGAGTTGGCAGCCTGACGGTCGTCGACATCGCAGAGGGCTACGACGTCCACCTTGCCGCTGCCATAAAAATTTTTCAGGTCATCTCCCCCTTTACCGCCGGCGCCGATAGCGGCAATGGCCAGCCGGTCGCTGGGCGCAACAAATCCTTTTCCTAATACATGACGGGGGACGATAAAGAACCCGGTAGCTGCGAGAGATGCATCCCGGAGGAATTCGCGGCGGGAATGCTGATTCTTGTTTTTCTTCATAATAAAAAGGGTGCTAAGCAATTTCGCGTTAAAGAATATCCGGTAATTTACAGCAAACACATTTGATAATCATAGCTAAAATTTGATAAAATATGAGCACGATCCAATGGGACGACTTCGAAAAAGTAGATATGCGCGTCGGTACGATCCTGGAAGTCCGGGAATTCCCCAATGCCCGCAGACCGGCTTACCAGCTGACCATCGACTTTGGCGGGCTGGGGTTGAAAAGGTCCTCGGCCCAGGTCACGGACCTCTATGATCTTCAGCAGCTCGTCGGCCGCCAGGTCATCGCAGTGGTCAATTTCCCCCCCAAACAGATCGCTAATTTTTTCAGCGAATGTCTCGTTCTGGGTGTGTATACTGACAAAAAAGAAGTAGTTTTATTACAGCCAGAGCGGACGGTGGCCAATGGCTGGAAAATAGGTTGAATACGACCGCGCCTCTGACAGTTGATGATCGGCCATCCGAGTCAAAAAACCCCTTACAATGGCAACTACGCTGGAGATAACAACCACCTATTACAAGTCGCCTCTGGGCCTCCTTCGCATCGGTGGAACCGACTCCTACATCAGTGAGATCAGCTATGTCGACAACCTCGACAA
The DNA here is from genome assembly GCA_035546735.1 of Puia sp. Taxonomy (GTDB): domain Bacteria; phylum Bacteroidota; class Bacteroidia; order Chitinophagales; family Chitinophagaceae; genus Puia. The sequence goes on along the minus strand of DASZWE010000579.1, from coordinate 2,055 downwards.
AGCCATCGAAGCGCCCGGCGAGCTACAGGGGCCCGTCCCTCCCATGATCATACAATGCATCGAACAGCTGATACAGTATTTCCAGGGCCAGCGCAGGGTCTTCGAATTCCCCGTTTACCAAGAAGGCACCAGCTTCCAGGAGAAGGTCTGGAACGAGCTGACCTCGATACCTTACGGCAAGACCATCAGCTACCTGGATATGGCGCGCAGACTGGGCGACCCCAAAAGCATCCGCGCCGCCGCCAGCGCCAACGGCAGGAACAACGTAGCCATCGTCGTCCCCTGTCACCGCGTCATCGGTTCCAAAAGGGACCTGGTAGGCTATGCGGGTGGGCTATGGCGCAAGAAATGGCTGTTGGACCATGAGACAAAGGTCCTCTATGGCGTGCAGACCCTGTTCTAAGGCGCCAGCTGGTTGGCATATCTTTTTAACTGCACCTCGGCCGACTTGGCGGCAAAGCTCACATTGATCAGTATATATCCCGCATTCTCAAAACTCTGCTGCGCATTCTTTACGTCCACGATCGTAGCCTGTCTCAATTGGAATCGCTGCAGCACAAGGTCCAGCAGCTTCTGTGAAAGCTCATAATTGGCCCTGGCCGTCTGCAGCTGGCTAAGATTGTTATTATAGGCCTGCCAGTTCTTGACAGCATTGGAAGTATAGTTCAACAGCAGGGTATCCTTCAATAGCTGTGCATTCTTTACATTGTAGCCCGCCACTTCCTCCTGTCGTTTGTAGACTCCTCCATTAAAAAGGGGAACATTCAGCGTCAACCCGGCGTAAGGGCCATAGATCAGGTTCGACAATGGCGTGACCTTATTGACATTTGAATTATGCGTATTGACAAAATTATATCCTGCATTTACATAGAGAGAAGGGTACCGCTGCGCCCCTATCTCCTTTTCAATGAATTTACTGATCGTGATCTGTTCGTCGGCGGCGAGTACATCCGGATTGACGGTCTGTACGGCGTCCAGGATAGCGCCCAGCCGTATGGTGCTGTCCACCACGATCGTATCTTCCACCGCAATGGCGGAGTCGGGGTTCAGGGTCATTAGCGTAAGCAGGTCCGTCTTGCCCTGGTCTACGATCAGCTGCTGGGCCTGGAGGTTCTGGACCGCCGTATTGAGATCTACCTGTGATTGGAACAGGTCCGCGTTGTTGGCCACTCCCAGGCTCTGCTGTGCGCGCACTATGTCCAGCCGCTGGCGGGTGACGTCGATGGACTGCTGCAAAGTCCTGGCGTAGCTTTGCTGCCGTACGATGTCATAATATTTCAGCGTGACATTGTTGATGAGTATCAACGCCCGGGAGCTCAGCTGCTGCCTGGTTTGCGTCTCGACAGTCGCCAGTCTCTTTTTGGCTGTCGTCACCCTTCCGGCGTTGAACAGGAGTAAATTGGCGCTGAGACTGGCCGTCAGGCTGTTGGAAAATGCATTGTTGGTACTCTTGTTCAGACTGTCGTTGGCAAAGGACTGCCGGATGCTCTGTGCCTGTTCCTGGTCCCCGGCCGATGCATTGACATAAGGCAGCCCGCCCGCCACTCCATAATCATTGTTGATACCGGCTATGGAGACATTGTTCTTTGCTATCTGAATGCCTAAGCTGTTCTTCAGCGCTATCTGTACGGCGTCCGGCAGGGTGATCTTTCCGGCCATCTGCGCCTTCGGCGCCGACATGGGCGCCAGCGCTATTAATAAAAATATGATTGCTGTAGCTTGTTTCATGCTAATCGGTGACTTCGGTGAGATGTGCTTTATGCTTACCGGATACGAATGTATATACGGCCGGGATAACGAATAAGGTCAATATCAGCGAGAACATGATACCACCTACCACTACGATCCCCAGCGGGATACGGCTGGTGGCCGCAGCCCCTAGGCTGAGCGCTATCGGCAGGGCGCCCAGTGACGTGGCCAGGCTGGTCATCAGGATGGGACGCAGACGTTGCGATGTCGCCTCGATCACGGCCTCCATCCGGGGCATGCCATGTTCCCGCTTCTGATTGGTGAACTCCACGATAAGGATACCGTTCTTCGTCACGAGCCCGATCA
>DASZWE010000578.1:0-13183 GCA_035546735.1 Puia sp. | reverse complement strand
TGCCTTATCTTATCCATTTGCCATTGACAGACCAGGTTTTTGAATACATCTCCAGTGTTTATTCCACCATCGTATACAGGGATGTCGTAAGCAGGTATAATATCAGGAGCACTCATTTCCTGGAGAAGCTGGTCCAGTTCCTGGCGGATAACATAGGGAGTCTTTTTTCCGCCAAAAAGATCGGTGATTTTTTGAAATCGCAAAATATTCGGATAGCACCTAACCAGGTACAGCAGCTTTCCGCCTATCTGACAAATGCGTATATCATTCATGAGGTCAGCCGGTACGATATTGCCGGACGGAGGATATTCGAGATAGGTCATAAATTCTATTTTGAGAATACGGGGATACGTAATGTCATTACAGGGTATTCATTGAAGGATCGGGGCAAGCTGTTGGAGAATGTAGTTTACAATCATCTTGTTTACTCGGGGTACGATGTGAAGGTCGGCGCCATGAATGCGCAGGAGATCGACTTTGTATGTGAAAGGAATAATGAGCGTTTGTATGTCCAGGTGGCGTTACGTCTCGACGAGAAGACGACCATCGAACGCGAGTTCGGGAACCTGTTACGCATTAAAGATAATTATCCGAAAATGGTGGTCACGGGGGACAGGTTTGAGGGGAATACCTATGAGGGGATACGGCATGTGTTTATAAGAGATTTTTTGAAACTATAGCTTCGCCAGCAGCACTCAATTTTTCCCCAGCGCTGTTTTATTGAGCCGGTATCCTTTCGAGAAGCTCTTTCTGTATTTTTTGATATATTCCGATGGGTTCATTCCAAAAAGCCTGAAAAACTGTCTTTGGAAATATTTGACGTTGCTGAAGCCTACCTGGAAGGCCGTTTCATTTATATTCATGTCCGTATGGATGAAGAGCTCGGCCGCCTTTCTCAGTCTTATATATCTTATAAAGGCGTTCACGGTGAGTCCCGAGACGGATTTGACCTTTTTGTACAATTTCGAGTGGCTCATCCCGATGGCGGAAGCCAGGGTTTGGATGCTGAAATCTTCATCGTCCAGACGAGATTCGACGATAGTGATGCAGGTCTCTAAAAAGACCTTATATTCCTCGGATACTTTGACATCATTTCTCTGAAAGGTCACCTCGTTATAAAAATAGTTTTGAAGGACTGTCCTGTTCTTTAGCAGGTTGGCGACCCTTGCCACCAGGAGATCCTTGTCGAACGGCTTATTGAAATAATCGTCGGCCCCCAGCTCGATGGCCTGGAGCTTCGATTCAGGTGAGTTGGAAGCTGTCAGCATAACGATGGGTATGTGACTGACGGTTGGATCATTCTTGAGAATACGGCACAGGTCGATGCCTGTCATCTCCTGCATGGTGATGTCGGTGATGATAAGATCCGGGAGGCTGTCTTTGGCAATGATCAGGCCATCTTCGGCAGAGCCTGCCTCGATGACGTGGTAGGTTTTATTAAAGATCTCCGCTACGTAGGTCCTTAGTTCCTCGTTATCCTCTATCAGCAGGATGGTCGTGTCATCTGCGATCAGGGTTTCCTCTTCATGATGTTGCTCCGGCTGTTGGGTAATTACCGTTACTTCCTCTGAGGGGGCGGTAGGGTGGGCCGCCGTTGCCTTAAGAAGGGAGATGGTAAAGGACGTGCCTTTCCCCGCCTGGCTGGAATAGCTGATTTTGCCTTTGTGCAAATCAACGAACGATTTTACAAGGAACAAGCCTATGCCAAAGCCCGGTTTTGAAACTGTCTGGTGGCCGGCGGCCTGATAAAAGCGTTCGAAGATCCTGTCCCCTGCGTTGGAGGGTATACCGGGGCCCGAATCTGAAATGACGGTGACTATTTCCTCGTTTTTGTCCTGCACTTCGAAGATGATCCTGCCTTTTGGCGGGGTATATTTAAAGGCGTTGGACAAAATGTTGATCAATACGATCTCCAGCTTTTGCCTGTCCCCGTACAGGCTCAGGCCATCCGGGCAATGAAGCTGATAGTCTATCTTTTTGGCATATGCGTCCTGCTCGAAATACAGGTATACTTCTTTACACAGCCGGGAATAATCGAAGCCGGCGACGATCAGCGGGTCATCTCCTGTATTCGCCTTTTGGAACAGCAGGAGCTGGTCGGTAAGGCTCAACAGCCGCCTGGCGTTGCGGTAGATACATTTGAGCTCATTGTTCTCTTTTGCAGGAGGATGGTTTTTGAGCAATTCCTGCACCGGGTTGATAATAAGCGTGAGGGGCGTCCGAAACTCATGGGAGATACGTGTAAACAGCGACATTTTCTTTTTCTCCTGTTCCGTCCGGATCTGCAGGAGCTTCATTTCATACTGGAGGCGATTGCGATTGGTACGATACCGGATAAAAAGGCAGATCATTCCCGCAAAGACGGCTGCATACAACAGATACGCGATCCAGCTTCGATACCAGGGGGGCCGCACGGTTACTTCCAGCTCCACCTCCTTGGGGTTCCATTCCCCAATGCTATTGGTCGCTCTGACATGGAGCCGGTAGGTACCTTCTCCCAGCCGGGTGTACGCGGCGGTGCGTATATTTCCGCAATAGTTCCATCCTTTATCCCATCCTTCCAGGTAATACGCGTAGGATATTTTATCCGGGGCAGCATACTCCAGCGCCGTGAAGCCAAAGGACAGCATGCCATCGTCATAAGGGACTATCAATTTCTGTATGGCGTCACCCGCCGTCTTCGACACATATTTGCTGTCGGCTGTTACCGGCTTATTATTTATCAGCAGGCGGTTGAGCACCAGGGCAGGCATCGTGGCGGTGGACCGGATGCTGTCGGGATGAAAAATGGTCAGTCCCCTGATACCGCCAAAGGCCAGCTCGCCGGAATGCAGCTTAAGCGCGGCGTTGTATTCAAACTGGTTGCTTTGAAGACCATCTGCCTGGAAAAAGTTCTGGAACGATCTGTTAGCGGGATCGAATTTAGACAGGCCATGAAAGGTGCTTAACCATAGATTGCCCTTATCGTCCTCCAGGATATTCAGGACTGAATTATTGCATAGTCCGTTGGTCTCTGTATAGCCCGCGATGGATTTGCCGGTGGTGGTGTCGAACAAGATCAGGCCAAGCCCTTCGGTACCGATCCACAGATTGTTCCTGCTGTCCTGGAATATCGCTCTTACGGGCTTGGGAACGGGGTAGAAGGAGTAGGTCCTTTCCTGTTTATTGATCTTATATATCCCCTGGGATGAGCCTCCCCATAGCCGGCCGGCATGATCTTCCGTCAGGCAAACAAAGTCTTTTGTCTCGTGGTTAAATGGAACGAAACGGTCGGCATTCCTGTCAAAATAGTACAGTAATCCGCTGACATAAGTGGCTGCCCACAACGTATGCTGACTGTCCTCATAAAGGCGCCAGACATATGGATTTTCTTTCCCTGTCTCGTCATTGAAGCAGGTGTAGTGTTTCCGCCGGCCGGTGGTCCTGTTGAATCGCTCTATGCCACTGCCATAGCTTCCGCTCCATATGTCCCCTTTATAGTCTTCCAGAATGCTGGGGACGGAGTTGCAGGTGATGGAGTTGAGCTCCTGGTCCTGGTAATTGGCATAGTTGGTAAAGGAGCTCGTATCCCTGCGCCAGACGCTGATGCCGCCTCCGTCCGTACCGACCCAAAGATCATTGTTCCTGGATTCAAATATAGCATTGACAAAATTGTCCGCCAGGTTATTTGGACCTGTCCGATGGCGTGAAAGGGTGTGAAACCCGCTCTGCCTCGGTTCGATGATATCGATCCCTCCCTTGTAGGTGCCGATCCATTTCCGGTGTTCCCTATCCTCATAAATGCTATAAATGATCCTGCTTGACAAGGAGCTTTGGGCTTTATCGGGGGACATCTGACGAATGCGCCGGGTCAGCGGATCCAAAACAGCTATTCCCCTTCCTTCCGTCCCCATCCACAGCTGCTTGTCGCGGCCGAATGCAAGGCTTAGTATATTTCCTGATAAGAGCTTGTCCGGTAGGTGGTTGCAAAGCTTTGTCAGGGAGTTTGTACTTGTATTGTACCGGTACAGACCATCAAAGGCGCTGATCCACAAATTTCCCTGGTTATCCGCCTCCATGCAACGGATGGATTGAATATCCTTATTTACGAGTGTAAGTTTTCTGGTATCCTGATCGAACCGGAACAAGCCTCCCTCGGCTATTACCAGCCAGACTCTTTGGGATGGGTCGATCACCAGGCTTTGGACATTGCTCCATTCGCAGGAGCCGCCCTTTTCGCAGGTGACCTGCTCCGCCACATCGCTGTCCGCCCGCTGCACCAGCAATCCTCCCCCATTGGTGGCGAGGTAAACATTGCCTTTGGCGTCCGTCTTAATGTCATTGACATAAAATTTTATACGCTGCTTCCATTTGCCTGTGACGGAGGTGTATTCAGCGGGTGAGAAACTGCCGGTGAGGGTATTATACATGCTTACACCCTGGCCTGTTCCGATAATGACATGATTGCGGTGATCTTCCCCAATGGCATTGATATAATTATGCGGCAATGAATGATCGTCACCGGGGATATTCCGGAAGACCTTGAAATCGTAGCCGTCATAACAGTTGAGCCCGTCGAAGGTGCCGAACCAGAGAAAGCCTCTTTTATCCTGATAGATGCAACGGACCGAATTATTGGAAAGACCCTGTTCGATACCAAGGTACCTCATTTCCTGGGCTTTGAGCCGGCAGGCAAGCAATAAGACGCAATATATAATAGCGATGCGGCGAAATATCATATGGCAAGCAAAACTGTCATCGGGACAATTAATATTATACGCGCCTAAAGTAGGATTTTTTTACAGACTTATCCGATTTTTTCACCCTATCAATGCAAGTTGTTGATTATCCACCTCTTTGCAGGGGGAAGGTATCGGTGATTATCGGTGGTACGACGAAAATGTACCCTTTTTAGGAGAATTTGTATCCCTTTCAAGTTAGCTGCTTTGGAGATTTTTGTACTACACGAATTGTTTACCAAAATTATGCTTGTGATGAAAAGAAAATCAGGTCTGCTTTCGAAAGCCAGATGGCTATTCCTTCTCTTATTCTCCCTATTTTTTTGCCGTCCGGCATTTTCCCAGTCCAACGAAATTACCGTAACGGGCAGGGTCCGGTCCGATTCGGCTGATCTCACGGGGGTGTCGGTAAGCCTCAAGACGGATCCTAAAAAGGCTACCGCCAGCAATTCCGCCGGGGTTTATACTATAAAAGTCCCCGCCAATGGGATATTGGTTTTCTCGCATGTCGGCTATGAAAAGCAGGAGGTGGAGATCAATGGCAGGAGCGTGGTCAATGTAACGCTTAAGCCGGGCGACAACAAATTGGGGGATGTGGTGGTGGTTGGATATGGGACCCAGCGGAAGTCCACTTTGGTGGGCTCGGTGGAGTCCATCAGTCCAAAGGACCTCAAGGGGCCGACCAGTAACATGACCACGATGCTGGCCGGGCGCATATCCGGGATGATCTCTTTCCAGACCTCCGGCGAGCCGGGGAAGGACAATGCCGCCTTTTTTATACGGGGGCTTGGGACTTTTGGCACAGGAAAGGTAAATCCTTTGATATTGATCGACGGCATAGAGTCCAGCACAACGGACCTTGCCAGGCTGCAGCCGGACAATATTGCAGGTTTTTCCATCCTTAAAGATGCAACGGCGACGGCTGTGTATGGCGCCAGGGGAGCCAATGGCGTCGTGCTGGTCGTCACAAAAACGGGCCACTCCGGCAAGGTGCTATTCAATGTCCGGGCGGAAAACTCCGTTTCTTCCAATGTAAAGGATATCGATCTGGCCGATAATATCTCCTACATGAACCTGGCGAATGAAGCGGTGCTCACCCGGAACCCGCTGGGCGCCCCCCTGTATTCGCAGAATAAGATCGATCATACCGCCCACGGCGATGATGCGTTGTTATATCCCAATAATAACTGGATCAAGCAGCTGATCAAAACCGCTACCGTCAATCAGCGGGCCAATGTGAATGCCAGCGGTGGCAATGACAAGGCGAGATATTACCTGGCGTTGAGCTATAACCTGGACAATGGCAATCTGCGGGGGAATTCCCTGAATGGGTTCAGCAACAATGTCAAGCTGCAATCTTACTCCCTTCTTTCCAATGTGAACCTGAACCTGACCCGGACTACCGAAGCGCTGATCAGCCTGAAAGGCCAGTTCGATGACTATACCGGTCCCATCGGCGGTGGGGACACCGTATATCATTTTGCATTATATAGCAACCCGGTGGCATTTCCGGCCGTCTATCCGGCATCCATGATGCCGTATGCGAAGCATCCTTTATTCGGGAATGCTGTCATACCAGGCTCGACCAATTACCTGTATACCAATCCTTATGCACAGTCCCTGTCGGGATTCCAATCGACCAATACCAGCACATTAACGGCCCAGCTGAGCTTAAAGCAAAACCTGGATTTCATCACGACGGGCCTTTCGGCGCGGGCGATGGCCTATACTACCCGGTATGCCAGCTTTATCCTTACCCGCCAGGTAAGCCCTTATTATTACAGCTCGAGCCTGCAGGATGGGAAACTGACGGGCATCTACCTGATCAATGACGGGAGTGCGGGGAACCCTTTTCCGGCGCCTACGGAATATTTGACCTACGCGCCGGGGGATAAAACGATCAACAGTACTTTTTATGGCGAGGCGGCGATCAATTATAACCATGTCTTTGCCGAAAAGCATAGTGTAGGGGTGATGGCCATCGGGACCCTTCGCAATTATCTGACCGGCAATGCTAAAAACCTGCAGCTGTCTTTGCCGGCGAGGAACCAGGGTGTTTCGGGACGTGTAACGTATGGGTATGACAGCAGATACCTGGCCGAATTTGATTTTGGCTATAATGGTTCCGAGCGATTTGCTGCCAATCACCGGTTTGGCTTTTTTCCTTCTGTTGGCGGTGGCTGGGTGGTTTCCAATGAAAAATTCTTCGAGCCGTTGTTAAAGGTGGTAGACAACCTGAAGTTCCGATTCACCTATGGGCTGGTGGGGAATGATCAGATCGGCAATCCGGATGACCGGTTCTTTTACCTGTCGCAGGTTGGTCTGGATGGAGGTCTGGCCGGCGGTTTCGGCACCAACTTCCTTTCCAGCAGGAATACGGTATACACCAATCGTTATGCGAATGCAGACATCACCTGGGAGAAATCCAGGCAAGCCAATTTCGGTCTGGACCTGACCTTATTGCATGACATCAAGGTGACGGTGGATGCTTTCGATCAGAAAAGGACCAATATCTTAATGACAAGGACCACCATACCGACGACCATGGGCTTGCAGGCGACCCCATCCGCCAATGTTGGCCAGGCGTCCAGCACGGGGATCGATATTGCGGTGGATTATCAAAAAAGATTTGCAAAGGACTGGTGGGCGCAGGGCAGAGCCACGTTTACGTATGCCAAAAGCAAAGTGCTGGTGAATGAAGAGCCAATTTATGCTGCCAATAATAAGAATCTGACGCATGTGGGTCAATCTATCAGCGCTCTATATGGTCTCGTTGCCGAAAGGATGTTCATCGACCAGGTGGAGGTAAATAACTCCCCTGCCCAGTTTGGGAATGTGCTGGCCGGGGATCTCAAATACCGGGATGTCAATGGGGATGGAAAGGTCAGCATTGCAGACTTCGTACCTATGGGCTATCCCTCCGTGCCGGAGATCCAGTATGGGTTCGGGTTCTCCGTGGGGTATAAGAATTTTGATATCAGCGCGTTCTTCCAGGGTACGGCCAGGGTATCATTCTTTATCGATCCCATCCAAATCTCCCCTTTTTATGGGCAGCATGGTCTGTTGAAAGCCATATCCGACAGCTACTGGTCCGAAAGTCATAGAGACTCTTATGCCTTTTGGCCGCGCCTGAACATCAACAGCGACCCTGTCGCAGACCCGCGAGCGGCTACTTACAATAATAATTATTATTCCTCATGGTGGTTGCGGAGCGGCGCCTTTATGCGGTTGAAATCCGCGGAGATAGGATACAACGTGCCGGAATCCGCGCTCCGAAGATTGCATCTGGCCAGCGCCAGGGCGTATATCAACGGGCTTAACCTTTTAACCTTTAGCGCCTTCAAGACCTGGGATCCGGAAATGGGAGCTTCCGGTCTGGGCTATCCGATCCAGCGGGTGACGAACGTCGGTGTTTTACTGGGATTCTAAAAAATCAAATGAGCTTGTTATGAAACGTAATTATAAATTTTTGGCGGCGGCCCTGGTTATCCTGTGCCTGTTTGCATCCTGCAAGAAAAGTTTTTTAAATGTAGTCCCGGACAATGTCGCCACGATCGACAATGCCTTTGCGTCGAAGGTGCAGGCGGAGAAGTATCTGTTCACCTGTTATTCCTATCTGCCTTACGAGGAAGATCCTACGTATAATCCGGGTCTGACCGCGAGCGACGAAACCTGGATCGAGGATAATGAGATCCACATCCGATCCACCAATGTCGCCCAGCTGGCGCGTGGTGGTCAGAATACGTCCGACCCCATCTGTAATTATTGGGATGGTACAAGGGACGGCGCCTTGAACAGTGACGGGAACGGTATGTTCCGGGCGATCAGGGACTGCAATGTGTTCCTGGAAAATATAAGCGATCTGAGCAAGGTCCCTGACCTGGATATCGATACCCGCAACAGGTGGATCTCGGAAGTAAAGTTCTTAAAAGCGTATTACCACTTTATTCTTTTCAGGGCATACGGCCCCATTCCCGTCGTAGATAAGAACATACCTATCAGCGCCAGCCTGAGCGAAACCCAGGTAAAACGCCAGCCGGTGGACAGCGTCGTCAGCTACATCGCCAACTTGCTGGATTCTTCCATGACATATTTACCTGATCTCATTGCAAACACTGCTTCCGAGCTGGGCCGTATCACCAGACCCATCGCACTTAGCTTAAAGGCAAAATTGCTGGTGTATGCGGCAAGCCCGTTGTATAACGGCAATACGGATTTCGGCAGCCTGAAGAATACGGACGGCACCCTGCTGTTCAATACCACCTACAGTGCAGCCAAATGGCAGAAGGCCGCGGACGCCTGTAAAGCTGCCATCGATGCCGCTACCGCACAAGGGGTGCAGCTGTATACGTTCCAACAGCCGGCCGGATCTGTGCTCACCGACACGACCATGACGCAAATGAGCATCCGGAATGCGATGAGCGAACCGTGGAACTCGGAGCTGATCTGGGGTTTGACGCATGCAAGCATGGGGTACAACAGCTTTTTCCAGGCCATCGGCGGGGCGGCCTATGACAGGACCTATGTGCAGAACGGGGGGATCACCTATGGCAATGCATTGATGGGGCCCACCCTTAAAATGGCGAAGATGTTCTATACGAGCAACGGCGTACCTATAGACGAGGACAAGACCCTGGACTTTAGCGATTATTCTTCGCTCCGGACGGCTACGCATGCGGAGCGGTTTGATGTGAAAGAAGGAGAGGCCACTGCCCGGCTCAATTTCGACAGGGAGCCCCGGTTTTATGCCAATATAGGATTCGACCGCTGTATCTGGTACATGGCCAACAGTCCTTCCCATTCGGATGAAAATACATTTTACCTGTTCGCCCGGGCGGGGGAATTCGGCCAGAACTCTCCTATACCGATCACCACCATGTATATGAAGAAAGTGCTTAACTGGCATTTCGACTGGAATACCCGTCTGTACACACCCTATCCCTATCCTTTGATCCGGCTGGCAGATCTGTATCTGTTGTATGCGGAAGCGTTGAATGAAGCAAACACCGCACCTACTGCCGACGTCTACGATTATGTAAATCGCGTCCGGGCCAGGGCCGGGTTGACCACTGTGCAGGATGCGTGGACGAACTATAGCACTTCTCCCACGAAATACACCACTAAGGAAGGCATGCGATCCATCATACAAAGGGAGCGGGCCATCGAGCTTTGCTTTGAAGGCCAGCGGTACTGGGACGTACTGAGATGGAAAACCGCCGCGCAGGAATTGTCCGGCAATGTCACCGGCTGGGACCGGACAGCCAAGAATGCGGACCTGTTCTACCGGGAGCTGACGTTCTATTCCAGGAAGTTCGTGGCACCGCGTGATTATCTGTGGCCCATCGCAGATGGCGATCTGCTCAATAATCCCAACCTGGTCCAAAATCTAAACTGGTAGATCAGCAACAATCGTATTAAACTTCCAAATACTCATATATGAACTTTTTCAAACCTCTTTACATTCTTTACGGGGTTGTCATGGTGGCTCTTTTGGGGGGTTGCCGGCAGGAAAATTTGAATGTGCCCAATGTGACCAATACCACTCCTCCGGGCGTCGTATCGAATGTATCGGTAACGAACCTGAATGGAAAGGCCGTGTTCTCCTATACACTCCCCTCCAATCCGGATCTGGCCTATATTAAAGCGTCGTATGAAACTTCGCCGGGCGTGCCGGCTGAAGTGATCGCTTCGCGCTATACGAATACATTGACGGTGGATGGATTTGGCGACAGCCTGTCGCACACTGTCAAGCTTGTCGCTGTCAACTCGAGCGAAGTCGCCTCCCAGCCCGTCAGCGTGACCGTGCAACCGTTGACCCCGGGTTATATCCTTGCCAGGAGGTCCCTTCAAATAGCGGCTACATTTGGCGGATTCACGGTGAATTGTAAAAATTCCGTGATGGACAACCTGGCGATAATACCCCTCGTCGATACGACGGGTGATGGTAAGTGGGTGCAGACCGTGGGCATGGACAACATTTACAGCAATGACTCCGTCATCACGGGCGTGATCAGAAATCAGCCCGCCGTACAAAGGAATTATGCTTTTGTCGTTAGGGACCGGTGGATGCACTATTCCGATACGCTTTTCCTCACGCTTACGCCCTGGTTCGAGCAGCAGCTGGATAAGTCGGCGTGGAGCACCTTGGTATTGCCGCATGACGCCACTGTCCTGAACAACGGCGGCAACACCTGGCCCTATTATATGTGGGACGGGAACTTCCATCCGGGCTGGCCGCAGACCTATTTCACCGTCGAAAGCGCCATCGTGCCGCAGATGGTTACCATCGACCTGGGCGCATCCCATACCTTCAGCCGATTTATGGTAAATCCATACCTGGAAGTGGGAGGCTTTTATTATGTACGTGGCAACCCCAAGGATTTCGAAGTATGGGGGTCCAATAATCCTGACCTGAATGATCCGGTGGACGCCAATAATACGCCCGGCGCCAGCTGGACGAAGATCGGCACTTATCATGTGACCAAGCCTTCCGGATCGGCTTACCAGACCGAAACGGCTGCGGATGTGGCGTCAGCCTACAATGGATGGCAGTTTGATTTTCCTGTGAGCCTGCCCTCCTACCGGTATGTCAGGATCCGGCAATTGTCGAACTGGCAGGGTACGTATTTCATTTGTATATCCGAGTTCACGGTTTGGGGTAATTAGGGATGATTTTCTTCACGATTAAATTGCGAACATGAACAATTATAAAAAGATATTGGGAGCCGCCGCCGGTTTGATCCTGGTTATGGCATGCTCTAAAATGGATGACTATAAATCCAAGTACATGCAGGGCGGGGCTATTACTTATGCCGGGAAAATGGATTCGGTACAGATATTTTCCGGCAGGAACAGGGTCAAGGTGACGGGGCTGTTCACCTCGGACCCGAACATCGTCCAATACCGGGTGTTCTGGAACAGCCACCAGGATTCCGTGGAAGTCGCGGTAAAAAGGACGGCCGGCGTGGATACGGCCAGCCTGATCGTATCGAATTTGCCGGAAGGCGTTCAAAGCTTCGAGATCAGGACCTATGACAATGCGGGGAATTCCTCCGTGCCGGTGTTTATGTCCGCCAGCGTATACGGAGACCTGTATCAAAGCTCTCTTGTCAATCGGGGGATTGCCGATGCGTCCTATCAAAAGGGTGATGGGTCTGCACTTATAACCTGGGCCGATGTCAACAGCGACGCCGGCGTCCTGAGCATGGAAATACAGTATGTTGACGCCAACGATGTTTCGCATGATACGGTAATGGCCTCTGTCCCTACCAAGCAAACGACCTCACTGCCCGTTTATAAGCTGGGAAGCGCCCTGAGCTATAGCACGGCCTATCTGCCGAACCCTACGGCCATCGATACTTTTTATGTACCTCTGCAATCGCATTCGGTCAAGGCGGATGTCACGGCCATTTATCTGTCTAATGCGGGTCCGAACTTTACAGGCACCTATGGACCGGGGGATGGCCGGTTTGGAACGCTGAATGCTCCCTGGATCAGCAACACCGGCGCCATGAATAAGAGTTCCGGCGGTACGGCGTATGGGGGGTATGAACATGCCTCCTGGCAGTCACAGGGCGTGCTCACCTGGGAAACCTGGGGTAACACACCCGTTGTCGACGGAAAGATCTACCAGGTGACCTCGTCGCCCTTGCCGGCCGGGGTGTATACCGTTTCGTTCACGTACTATTCCGAAGTACAGCAGAACTCGTCCATGTACTGCGTGGCTGCCGCGGGTGGCAGTGGTATCCCGTCTGTGGCTGATCTGTCGACGGCTTTAGGGTCTGTGGCTTTGTACAACGGCGCCAACGTGGGGACTACTTCGCCTAACGTTACCGAAACAAAGAGCTTTAATTTTACGCTGGACGCTCCGCAGGTAGTTTCCATAGGATATTTGGGCAACCTTGTTGGAAATGGTAATCCCGGTCAGTATGTACAGGTCCAATCTATTCAATTGATCCAAAATTAGATATTATCGGGGCCGCGTGGGGACCACGCGGCCTTTTTTCATTATGAAACAACTCGTCATTGCATTGTTGCTTATTCCGGTATTGTCTTCGGCTCAAAACAAGTATACGGCTTATCTTTTTACCTATTTTACGGGGAATACGGGGTCAGAGGAGGCCATACGTTTTGCCATCAGCGGCGATGGCTATCATTTCAGGGCGTTGAACGACAATCAGCCCGTTCTGTCTTCGCAAGCGATCAGCGCTACGGGTGGGGTGCGTGATCCGCATATACTACGCGGTAAGGATGGGAAGACCTTTTATATGGTGGCGACGGATATGGTCTCGGCGAAGGGATGGAGCTCCAATCGGGGAATGGTGTTGCTGCGGTCCGCCGATCTGATCCACTGGACCTGGTCGGTTGTAAATATACAAACCAAATACCCGGGGCAGGAGAAATTGGAGCGTGTCTGGGCGCCGCAGACCATCTATGATGATTCCGCCAAAAAATACCTTGTCTAT
>DASZWE010000577.1:0-4722 GCA_035546735.1 Puia sp. | reverse complement strand
GCGGGTCTATCAAAACAACAAAATATGTCAATCACACATGATTTCAGCACATTCAAGCTCAGGGTCAATGTCAAGACCAGTGTCGAGAACGCCTTTCAGGCATGGGCAACGCCGGGGGGACAGCGATCCTGGTTCCTTGGTAAGACTATTTTTACCGATGCGCAAGGCAGGGTTCGCGGCGACAATGAGTTAGCCCAGGCGGGAGATAGCCATGCCATGTATCTTCCTTTTAAACCGGACGAGCCGATAGTCAGGGGGAAGGTGTTGAAGACAAATGGCAAGGACCTTTTCAGCTTCTCCTTTGCCAACGATATCCCTGTGACGATTACCATTTATAAGGAGCATGAAGAGACGATCGTGGAGCTCATCGAGAGCAACCTGCCTACGGATGAAGCGTCAGTGGCCAAGCAATTCGTATCGGACTCGAAGGGTTGGGTATTTTACCTTACCAATTTGAAGTCAACACTGGAGGGCGGGCTGGATCTACGCAATACCAACGAGGCTATCAAGAATGTGATCACGCATTAGACGAATAAACTATAAAATTCCATTGTCATGCAACCAAAAAATTATCAATGCAGCATTATGGCGGATGTTACGCCCCATGAGGCGTATGAAGGCATCAAGGATGTCCGGGGCTGGTGGGCCAAAAAGGTGGAAGGCCGGAGTCAGCAACGCTGGGATGTTTTTACCGTTCGATTTGGCGCGACCTTTGTCACATTCGAGATCATGGAGGATATTCCTGAAAAGAAGATCGTCTGGGATGTGCGGGATTGTAATCTTCACTGGATCAGTGATAAAAAGGAGTGGAATGGTACGAGGGTGGTTTTCGAGATCGAGCCGACGGGGGATGGTGCAAAAGTGACGATGACGCATGAGGGGTTGGCGCCGGGGGCGGAGTGTTACGCCGATTGCGAGATGGGGTGGAATGAACATTTTGGAGAAAGTCTTGTCAGTTATCTGACGAAGCGGGTGGGGATGCCGGTGTGAAGATACTGCCGGACCAGACCCGGGCGAGGTCCGATGGACGATGTTCCGGCCTATGCCAAAAACCGGTTGTACAAGGCTTCGTATTCCGGTACGATGGTATTGATATCAAACCGTTGCGCATGTGCGGCGGCGTTAGCCTTGAACTGTTGCAGCGTAGTATTGTTCTCCAGTATCTTTATAGCCTGCTCGCTCATGCCTTGTACATCGCCTATATTACTCAGATAGCCGGTGACCCCCTCGATAGCAATTTCAGGTAGTCCCCCCGCATTGGTGGAGATGACGGGTACGCCCGCGGCCATGGCTTCCAGGGCGGCGAGACCAAAGCTCTCATATTCGGAGGTGAGGAGGAAGAGGTCAGCAATGGCCAGGATGTCTTCCATCTGTTCCTGCCGGCCTACGAAGCGCATGTCCTCATAAACGCCCAGCTCGCGGCCCAGGTCTTCCGCTCCCGGCCTTTCGGGGCCATCGCCTACGAAGAGAAGCTTGCTGGGGATCTGTTTTCTCACGATGTCGAAGATGCGTACGATGTCCTGTACTCTCTTCACCTTACGGAAGTTGGAGGCGTGCAGCAATATCCTTTCGCCATTGGGTGCGATGACCTTGCGGAATGCATCGAGGGGTTTTTTACGGAATCTCCGGGTGTCCACGAAGTTGTGGATGACGCGTATCTCTTTTTCGATGGTGAAATTCCGGTAGGTCTCGTCCCGCAGGTTGCGGCTAACGGCGGTGATGGCGTCGCTCTGATTGATGGAAAAAGCGACGACGGGGGCAAAGGTCTTGTCCCTTCCTACCAGGGTGATGTCGGTGCCGTGGAGGGTGGTGATGACGGGGATGCGTTTGCCTTGCGTCTCCACGATCTTTTTAGCCATATAGGCGGCGGAGGCGTGGGGGATGGCATAGTGTACGTGAAGCAGGTCCAGCTGGTGATTCATGATCACGTCCACCATGGCGCTGGACAGGGCTGTTTCATAGGGAGGATAGTCGAAGAGGGGATAGGTGGTGACACGAACCTCGTGGTAGAAGATATTGGCGTTGAATTCGTTTAGCCGTACCGGTTGCTGATAAGTGATAAAATGGACCTGATGCCCCTTGTCGGCCAGGGCCTTGCCCAGCTCTGTCGCTAAAACGCCGCTGCCACCGAATGTAGGATAACAGACAATTCCAATCCGCATATTTTCCAGGTTATTGTATTAAACAAATGTTTTGTCCTTTCCGAATGTCCACTGTCAGGTCTATTGTTGCAGGGCCGAAGGTAAATCAATTTGGTTGATGTAACTTTAGCGGAAAACTAACACAAATGGCTAATAAATTGTTGAGTGTTGGATTGGTTTTATTTATAGGTATGGGCTTGGGGTTGAATGGACGGGGGCAGGGGCCAATAGTGGGGACATCGGAAGACTCGGCTTTTTTGCGGAAGCTGGCGGATATTGTGCTGACGGATGGGAAGGCTTATGAGGATTTACGGATACTGACCAAGAAGGTGGGGGCTCGTCTGTCGGGTAGTCCCGGATATTATAAAGCGGAGCAATGGGGTCTGAAGGCGCTGCGGGATGCGGGTGCGGATAAGGTGTGGATGCAGGAATGTATGGTGCCGCATTGGGTGAGAGGGGGTAGGGATTCGGCTGCCTGGATCGCGGCCAATGGGGGCAAGCCGCGTGGCCTGGACGTCATTGCCCTGGGCAATTCGGAGGGCACGGGTCCCAAGGGACTTACAGCGCCTGTCCTGCTGATCAACAATTTCGAGGAGCTGGAAGCGCACAAAGATGAAATAAAGGGCAAGATCGTATTTTACAATTATCATTTCAATCCAAAATTTGTAGAGACTTTCCGGGCCTATGGCGACGCGGTACGCTACCGGGTCTTTGGACCTTCCAGGGCGGCCCGTTATGGAGCGGTAGCGGTGCTGGTGCGCTCGATGTCCCATTCGGTGGACAATATTCCGCATACGGGTGCGCTGATCTACAACGACAGCTTCCCTAAGATACCGGCTGTAGCGGTGGGGCTAAGGGATGCCGACCGGCTGGCGGATATGCTCAGACCAGGAAGCCAGGTACAGGTCTATCTTCGTACGCAGGGCCATATGCTGGCCGACACGCCGGCTCATAATATCATCGGCGAGCTGAAGGGCAGTGGATCTTCCAACCAATATATCACGGTAGGCGGTCACCTGGATTCATGGGACCCCGGGGAAGGGGCGATGGATGACGGGACGGGCTGTGTACAGTCCATCGAAGTATTGCGGGCGCTGAAGGCGGCGGGATATACTCCCAAACATACCATCCGTGCGGTGCTTTTTGCCAATGAAGAGAACGGAGGACGGGGTGGCGCAAAATATGCGGATGAGGCAAAGGAGAAGGGAGAGCAACATTTGTTGGCCCTGGAGAGCGATGCGGGTGGGTTTACGCCCCGTGCTTTCAGCCTGGCCTTGTCGGATGCGCAGCTGGCGGCCGTGCAACCCTGGATAAAGCTGTTGGAGCCGTATGGGGTCTATGTCTTCAACAAAGGCGGTGGGGGTTCGGATGTGGAGCCCATGGAAAAGCTGGGGGTGGTGGTGGGTGAGTTGCGACCGGACTCACAGCGATATTTCGACTACCATCATACGCGCAATGATGTGCTGGAGGTGGTGAACAAGCGGGAGATGGAGCTGGGTGCGTTCAATATGGCGGCATTGATCTATCTCGTTGATAAATATGGTTGGCCTTCGGCCGACGAACCTTTGGTTCGTTCCGGATGGCCTGCGGCCCGGTAAAAATTGACTATGAAAAAATTCCTTCTTATCGTCGTGGCGGTCATCGTTGCCGCCCTGATCGTCTATGTGTGGGGGCATTATTTTTATGTCTTTGGCGAGGGTATGAAGTCCGGCGAATTGAATTATGTAGTGAAGAAGGGCTGGCTCTTCAAGACCTATGAGGGCAAGCTGATCCAGGCGGGGTTCCGGTCGAAGGCGCCGGGCTCTGTGCAGTCGTATGAGTTCGAGTTTTCGGTGGTGGATCCGGCTATTGCCAATAAATTAATGGTCAGCAGCGGCAAGACGGTGTTGCTCCATTATAAGGAGTATGGGGGAGCTGTTGCCTGGCGGGGATATAGCAATTTTGTGGTGGATAGTATTGTGTCTATTACGGATGTGGCGAAGTAGGGGAATGTTTTAGCCAGTGGATGTACTGCTCAGTCTGAGATGCCAGGTAATAGGGCAGACTCAATAATCGATAGGGTTTGCCGGAGGGCGTGGTAGCGTGTGTCAGGGACAGCCGGCCAGCGTAGAAACGGAGCGCTATGTCATGAGAGGTTTGATCCATGAACTGATGCAGGGATCTTAGGGTGCCTTCTTTACCCGCCTTGACTTCAATAGGGATCAATTGACTTTCGAAGGGATATACATAATCTACTTCGGCTGTTGATGTAGTCTTTTCCCTCACCCAAAAGTTGAGCGAACTGAGTACATTGAATTGGGGGGCTAATAATTCTTGCCCTACCAGATGTTCAATAATAGTTCCCTGATGGATTTGACTGAGATCGGTGGTTCCGAGGACTTCTGCCTGTATACCTAAAAAATAATTCATCATGCCCGTGTCGAGTACCTGCAGCCTGGGAGATTTCCTGAGATCGGGCGTCAGTGGTAAGATAGCACTGATCGTAGGATAAAGCAGGCAAAGCATATAGGTGTTTTCCAGCGCACGCAATGCTTCACCTACTTCTTTAGAGCTGTAATCGCTGTTGCCAAAATGATGAAAT
>DASZWE010000576.1:0-8568 GCA_035546735.1 Puia sp. | reverse complement strand
TTCAATACCCCATTCGACACCTCCGTCTTGATCCTGTCCCTGTCGGAAAGATCACCTGCGCTGACAGCCACCGCCTCATCGCCCTGGCTGAAATAAAGATCGATCCCGCTGGCTATCTCGATAGCATGGAACCCGCTGGCATTCCTTTTTTCCGCATTCTTATCGTTGATAACATCCTGTGAGAAAGCAAGCAGTCCCATCATGGTAAAAGCCGCAAGTAGTAGCGTGTTTTTCATTTCGTAACAATTTTTGTTAAAGACATCCCTTTGTCCCAAATGTTGCATCCCCTCTCTCAGCATACCCCCGGCCCGGTAGCAGACACCCATGGCCCCTCCGTGGGACGACCCGCTCCTGCTAAAAGTTACAGAAGACCCAAAAAATCGTATCTTTGCCGCTCAGCCGGCCAGTGGCAACAGGACGGCTGCATATCTCAGATTCCTCGGGGTGCTGTTCCAGAACGGAATGGCTGAGATGATACCCGTAGAACCTGGTCAGGGTAATGCCTGCGCAGGGAAGGTAAACCAGCTTTTTTATTTCTCCTTCGTCGCATTCCCCCCATTTCATCATCCAAAGCGTGCCACAGGCACGCTGGCCGAAGGCCCATCATCAGACGTGCATCAGGGATGGGTTACCTTTCGCCAAAAACCAGACCTGATGCACAATTAGTTACGAATGAGAAAGCTATATACTGCATTAACCATCTTTTTGTTGACCACGCTCACCACCCACGCCCAGATAACCTCCGGACAGGTCTCCGATACGGTCAACCACAACCCCCTTTCAGGCGCCACCGTCGAGATCCTTCCCTTCGGCGCCACCACCACCAATGAGAACGGATATTTTGAGTTCCGGCACACCCGCCCCGGTACCTATACCCTGAAGATCACCAGCGTAGGATACATCGCCTATGAAGCCCCCATTACCCTTCCGGCAGCCGCCTCCATCCATATCTCCCTTAACAGGGTCAACCTCTTTATGCAGCCCGTAGAGGTCCGTGCGCTACGCGCCGGCGAGAGAGCCCCCTTTACCAAGACCAACATCACCAAAAAAGAAATAGAAGCTACGAATCTCGGACAGGACCTGCCCTTCCTCCTCAACCAGACCCCCTCCGTCACCGTCAACTCCGATGCGGGCAATGGCGTAGGTTACACCTACATCCATATACGCGGCACAGACGCTACCCGTATCAACATGACCCTCAACGGCATCCCATACAACGACGCTGAATCACAAGGCATATTCTTTGTCGACCTGCCGGACTTCGCCTCCTCCACCAGCAGCATCCAGATCCAGCGGGGTGTCGGCACCTCTTCCAACGGAGCGGGCGCATTCGGGGCTACCATCAATTTCTCCACCAATGAATTCAACGACAAGCCTTACGCCGAATCCAACAACAGCTACGGCTCCTTCAATACCTGGAAGAATACCATAAAGGCCGGCTCCGGTCTCATCGACGGTCATTTTACCCTCGACGCACGCCTGTCCCGCATCACCAGCGACGGCTACATCGACAGGGCCACCAGCAACCTGCGCTCTTTCTACCTCTCCGCCGCCTGGCTCGATAAAAACTCCTCCATCCGGTTCAACGTCCTCTCCGGCCAGGAAAAGACCTACCAGGCATGGAATGGCATCCCCCAGGCCAAGCTTTTCGGAGACCGGGCGGCCCTCGACGAACACTACGCCAACAATGTAGGGTCACTTTATTTCACACAGGCCGACTCCCTCAATCTGTATAATTCCAACAAACGCACGTACAATTATTTCACCTATAACAACCAGACGGACAACTATCAGCAGGACCACTATCAGCTCTTCTTCAACCATCGCGTCCGCGAAACCCTCTCCCTCAACGTAGCCGGCTTCCTGACAAGAGGTAGGGGGTATTATGAAGAATACGAGCCGCAGCAGACTTATTCCGATTACAGCCTCCCCGATCCCGCAACAGGCGTCACCACCACCGACCTTGTACGGCAGCAATGGCTGAATAACTATTTCTACGGTGGCGTCTTCTCCCTGCAATACAGGTCCGGCCCCACGCAATTGACACTGGGCGGAGGATGGGATAAATATGACGGCAAACATTACGGAAATGTCATCTGGGCGCAAAATGGCGGCATCGACAAGGACTACCAGTATTACGGTAATCTCCCCGCACATAAAACAGATTTCAACATCTACGCCAAATGGCAGGAACAGCTCACAAGCCGCCTCTCCTTCTTTGCAGACATGCAGTACCGCCGCATCGGTTACGAGCTGGATGGATTCAAGAACAACCCCACCCTCTTCATCAACAAACACTACGACTTCTTCAACCCCAAGGCCGGCCTCACCTGGACAATGCCCGACGGACAGGCTTACCTCTCCTGGTCCCACGCCAGCCACGAACCCAACCGGGATGACTTCGAAGCCAACCAGGACCAGCAACCCAGACCAGAGACACTCAATGACTTTGAGCTCGGCTACGAGAAGAAGACCAGCCGCTATTCCTGGGGAGCCACTGCCTACTATATGCTGTACAAGGATCAGCTGGTCCTCACCGGACAGATCAACAGCGTCGGCGCCGCCACCCGCACCAATATAAAGGACAGCTACCGCCTGGGACTCGAGCTGCAGGGCGGTGTACGCATCACATCCTTCATGAGCGCATCCGCCAACCTCACCCTCAGCAGGAACAAGATCAACAACTACAGCGAGTATATTTTCGACTACGACAACAACACCCAAAAAAGCTTCTTCTATAAGCACAGCGACATCTCGTTCTCACCCGACATCGTAGGGGCAGCCTCCCTGGATTTCACACCCCTTCCCAATTATACCATCACCCTGCCCGCTAAATACGTCAGCAGGCAATACCTCGACAACTCACAAAAAGAAGACAGGTCCCTGCGCAGCTACTATGTACAGGATCTTCGTATGAGCTATACATTGAAACCGCAACCCTTCAAGGCCATCGATCTTATCTTCCAGCTGAACAATGTATTCAACAGGAAATATGAACCCAACGGTTACACCTATAGCTACTACTACGGCGGCAACCTCATCACCGAAAACTTCTACTTCCCCATGGCAGGCACGAATTTTATGCTGGCAGTGAATATAAAATTGTAACTTGTTTGCCTGGCAGCCCGGTGCCTCGGCCGCCGGTTCGTCGACCATAAAAATCGTAGACCGCATATGAGAAATTTTTTCGCCGCCCTGACAAGTATGGCCACCGTCAGCCTGGCCCTGCTTGGCCAAAGCTTCCACGCATACACCCAACCCACGCCGGCGACCAAACGCCCGCTCCGGCCCGCGGACATCTACCGCCTGCCCTCCGTCAGCGATCCGCAACTATCCCCCGACAGTAAATGGGTGGCCTATACCGTGAGCACCATCGACTCGATAAAGGACAAGCGCAGCTCCGCCATCTGGATGATCAGCCTGGACGGCAGCCAGGACCTGCGGATCACCAGCAGCCCCGAAGGCGAATCACGCCCCCGCTGGAGTCCCGATGGCAAATACCTTTCCTTCCTCTCTTCCCGTCCGCCATCCGCCATGGATGCAGGCGACCTCCTGCCCGTAAACAGACCCAAGGTCGAAGGCAGCCAGATCTGGCTCATGGATCGCCGTGGTGGAGAAGGTCAGCGACTCACAGCCATCCGGGGCGGCGTTAAAGACTATGCCTGGAGCCCCGACGGACAAAAGCTCCTCCTTACCATCACCGATCAGGAGCCGGAAGACACCGGCAAGATCAAGACCACCAAACCCTACGTGATCGATCGTTATCAATACAAGCAGGATGTAGAAGGCTACCGGTACAAAAAGCTCTATACCCACCTCTACCTCTTCAACATCAACACAAAAAAGCTGGATACCCTGACAAAGGGACCCTATGATGATGGCAGTGCCGTATGGAGTCCCGATGGCAGCGCCATCGCCTTCGTGAGCAATAGGACCGAAGACCCCGATAAGAACGAGAACAGCGATATCTTCACCATCGCCGCGCAGCCCGGCAGCACACCCCATCAGCTCACCACCTGGAAAGGGTCCGACAATAACCCGCGCTGGAGCCCCGACGGACAATACATCGCTTACACCCGCTCCACCGCCGACGACAACTATATCATGTACGACCAGCCTATACTGGCCGTCATCCCAAAAAATGGCGGTGAACCACGACTGCTGACCAGGGCCCTCGACAGACCCGTCACCAACCCGCGTTGGTCCAGGGACGGAAAGAATATCATTGCCCAGGTCACGGACGACAGGCAGGAATACCTCGCCACCTTCTCCCCCGCTGACGGCAAAATGTCTAAAGTCATCGACGGCCCACGCGTCTTTGGTCCCGCGGAGGCCATATCGCAAGGGCTTTGGCTGACTACCTGCTCCGACCCGCAAACGCCCCAGGAAATATACATCCTCGAAGACGGCAAACCCCGCCGCCTGACCCATCACATGGATGGATTCCTGGCTCCCCTGGCCCTGGCATCTGTGGAAGGCTTCACGTCAAAAAGCAGCGACGGCACAAAGGTTTCCGGCCTGCTATGGCGTCCCGCAGGTACAAGCACGGGGCAAAAGTTGCCCCTCATCCTCTTTATACACGGAGGCCCCGTTGGACAAGATAACTACGGATTCGATCTGACAAGACAAATGCTGGCCGCGGGAGGCTATGCAGTGGCAGCCGTCAACTATCGCGGCAGCAATGGGCGGGGATTGGAATATTGTAAGATTATTTCCGGCGATTGGGGGGATAAAGAAGTGATTGACCTGCATGGTGCGGTGGACTATCTCGTACAGCAGGGGATCGCAGACCCAAATAAGCTGGCCGTGGGTGGCTGGAGCTATGGTGGTATTCTCACCGACTATCTCATCGCATCTGATACCCGCTTCAAAGCCGCTACCAGTGGCGCCGGCACAGGATTTACCCTCTCCCTTTATGGAGTGGATCAGTACATCAATCAATATAACAACGAGATTGGCGCACCCTGGAAAAGTATCGATAAATATTTGAAGATCTCCTACCCGCTATTAAAGGCTGACAGGATCAAAACTCCGACCCTCTTCCTCAGCGGAGAAAAGGATTTCAACGTGCCCACCGCCGGCAGCGAGCAGATGTACCAGGCATTGAGGACCCTCGGCGTGCCCACTGAGCTCATCATTTATCCCGGACAGTTCCATGGCATCAGCATGCCCTCCTATCAACGGGACAGGCTGGAAAGATACCTGGCCTGGTATGGGAAATATTTGAAGTAGGTAGCAGCTATCACTTCATCAGCGCATTCACCACAGGCCTCACCTTGCCCGTTTTATCCGCCAGTATCAGGACAGGCTTATTCCCGCGCCGTTCAAAAAACACATCCGTCGGCCGGTCGAATTGCAACAGCGGACGCCCATCCCTCGTCAACTCCGTCAGCCCCGCCGCCGCCAGCCTGGAAACACCCACCCCGGAAGCATCCGGCCGCACCGCGATCAATCCCTTATACCGGCCCGCGTAGCTGTGACCACCCCAAACCAGGCTGAAGGCAGCCGTCTTACCCTCCTCCATCGAGGCTTCGTCCGTGAACACAAAGGCGCCGTCCTCCGTAGGACATCCATCCGGCAAAAGGTTCTTCTTCAATCCCAGCCTGTCCAGCTTGTCCACCGAATAGCCCTGCACCGCCGCCTTTCCGTAAAGAGCCTTGAACCTTCCCGTGATATCCTTGCCGTTAAAATCATGACTGGCCGGCCCCTCGATCATTAGCTTGCCGCCACGGGAAACATAGGACTCCAGCCACCGGATCTCCTCCTCCTTTGCATATTGCGGGTACAGGTAAAGCACCGCATCGTACCGATGCCCGTTCAGCACCGGCCTTCCGTCCTTGCCCAGCTTAAGCCGGCCCTCCCCGATCAATGTCGACGGCACCAGCGCATTCAGATAGCCCGCATTCCATATCTCCTTCGCCTTCTCCTCGATACCCAGACTGCTGTTGATGTCATATACACCCCTGTCCCCTTCATTGGGATACCAGTTCGACAAAGCCTCCCGTCCGAATATCACCAGCAGCCGCACATCCGGCAGCGAAGGATTGAACTGGTTGAGCATCCTCGCGCAATGCTCCACCTTATTGATGCCCTCCACCGCCTCCCGGTCCCAGAGATCGCTCCGGTTGGGCCGTTTATCATTCAAGGCATGGTAATGCGTCCGAACCCCATAACGCAGATCCATCAACGCTTTGGAAATGACATGCGGTATCACGATATCATAATACTGGTTGTACATCGCATTCATCGGGTGCGCCATCGCCACCCCCATTTGCACCGGCAGCGACGTTTTCTCATCCGTCTGACCATACGCCCTCGGCACATCCCACCACGCAATGCCATTCGCCCAGATCTCGTCATTTACCAGGCTGTTGTGATAGGTATCGTGGATACCGCTGAATATCTTTTTGCCCCACACCTCCCGGCTCCGCCGGTATACCGCCTCCTCCACCCGCAAGGCCCCGCGACGCTCAAAATCCATATACACATTGATAGCCTTCATCCGGACCTCCGGCCTGCCGGCCGGCGCATACCGCGCATCGAACAACGTCTTCACGAGCGACATCCCCGTTGCACGGCGAAATGCCGTATCCATCGCCTTCGAATACCAGCGCCCCCGGAACGCCTCCCCCTTCAATTCCACCTCACGGGCCACAAACTTATTGCCATACTCATCCAGGGCATACCCGTCGAAAGGCACATCCGAATATACCTGCATGGCATCCGTAAACCGCCGCACCTCGTCCGGCCCGAAATTGCTGCTCTGCGCACAATACTCCTGTATCATGATACAAGCCGTCAGCCCCTTCACAGCCGCCCCGCCCCGTATCTTCACCTCCACCGTTCCCTTGTCCGGCATCACCGTCTCACAGCCCGGCGTAATATCCTTCAACGTGGCCGGATCATAAAACCCTTCCCCCGTCTTGCGAAAAGCATACACTTTGAACAACCCCGTCTTCAACAACCTGTCGGGGAATCGGATAAACTTCGCCTTCGCCGTATAGTCCGCATTGCCATTCCCGTCCAGCGCTACCTCCTGCTCCACGATCATCCGCTCCGACAGCTCCAACGGCACATTCCTGACAGCGCCCCATAGCTGCAACCCTATCTTCAGCCCGCGCCGGTGCGCCTCCGCCACGATCTTCCGGAACACCTCATGCGTCGTCGCATAATCGTAGAAATCCGCTCCTTCCCTCGCCGAAAGGAACAACAGCGTATACGGACAGTTGTCCGCCACAGAGTCAAGGTACTTCACCGCCCTGTCCCCCTGCAGCATCGACGGAGAGACAAACCAATATCCGATCTCGGGGTGATGCACATTCCTGAATGCATCCACATACTGAACTCCCTGCCCGCTGACTCCACAAAACCCCAGCCCCGCACACAATAGAAAAATTATTTTTTGCTTCATCGTTTAATCTACTTTTTGAATAAGTGCACCTTTGAACCCCGCCGCCATCACCTTCTCCAGCTTCTCGTCCCTTACATTCCGGAACACCAGCGGACTCCGGTCATTGACCTTCCCGATCGTCAGCCCATCCAGATGCAGGCCCTGCACATCGTCACAAACCATCGCCGGCCGGAAATCCCGGGCCTTTGCACTTATCGTGACATTCCGCATCGTCAGCCCCGTGACATGCCGCACATAGAATGCCCAGGACGGCAGTTCCCCGAACATGGAAAATTCCGGATACTCCTTCGCCTGCTCCGGTACATCCTTCAGCCGGTACACAGGCAGGATCGCCAGCCCGTCATTGCCATGCCCCGGGTAGCTGATGGTTATATTCTCCAGCGTAACATCTTCCACGGGATGCCCCGGCAGCCCCGTGATCGAACAGGGGAAAGGGTTGTGAAAGAAGGCCAGCTCCGGTCCCCGCAGATCGTAATTCTTATCCGGCCGGTCATAGGGTATGTCCACCCGGACATTCCGGATCTTGATACGACGCAGACTCCCTACATGCCCGTCCTTGTTCCGGTGCCCCAGCTTGATAAAAATACCGTCGCCCGTATTCGTAGCGACGATGCCATCCACATCGATATCCTCCAGGTCTCCCCCATCCACGCTCTCCAATGCCAGGGCGCTCCGGAAAGTATCGAAAACCCTGATATTCCGGATTGTCACTTTTTTGAAACCTCCATAGCTTGCCGTCCCGAACTTGATCGCGCTCGCGCTCGACCTCACCGTACAATCGGCGATATACACATCCTCGTTCCAGTTCTCCCGGCCATTTTGCGACTTCAGACAAATACCGTCATCCGCCGCATTGACATAGCTATGTGTGATTCGCACCTTCCTGCAATCCACCACATCGATGCCGTCGTTGTTCCAATAGGCGTCACTCTCCACCCGGATGCTGTCCAGCGTCAACCCGTCGCACAAGGTATAAGTCTGCACCCATCCCGTCGCATTTTTGATGGTGATCCCCCTTATCTGTACATCCTTGCAACGCCGGATATTGAAGTCCCCGGGACGCCCCTCCGGCCGCTTGCGCCGCAGGTTATAATGCGCGCTGTCCAGCTGTCCAATATAAAAAAGACTGTCCAGGAACAAAGCTACCCTTCGCCCCT
>DASZWE010000575.1:0-29889 GCA_035546735.1 Puia sp. | reverse complement strand
GCGTGCGGTTCATGGGCGGCCGCTATGAAGCTGTTGCTGTCGGCGATCTCCGGAGGCAGGACCTTGGTGTTGACCAGGCTGCCGGAGGTCAGCAAAGCTGCCCGACGGACGACATTGCGGAATTCACGCAGATTGCCGGGCCAGGCATAATTCATGAAGATCTGCATTACTTCCGGCTCGAACCCCCCTACATCCTCCTTGTTCAGCTCTTTGTTCGCCTTGGCCAGAAAGAATTCCGCGAACAGGGGAATGTCTTCTTTCCTGTAGCGGAGCGCGGGCAATACGATGGAGAATTCGTTGAAGCGGTGGAAAAGGTCTTCCCTGAATTTGCCTTTGCGATAGGACTCCTGTAAATTTTCATTGGAGGCTACGATGATCCGTACGTCCACGTCCATTTCTTTCAAGCCTCCTACGCGCTTGAATTTTCTTTCCTGTATAACACGAAGCAGGGCCGCCTGTATCTCGTAAGAAAGGTTGGCTACTTCATCCAGAAAGAGCGTTCCGCCATTGGCCAGCTCGAAATGACCTTCCTTATCCGACAGGGCGCCCGTGAATGCCCCTTTTACGTGGCCAAACAATTCGCTGCCTGCCAGCTCCTTGGAGAGGGTGCCGCAGTCCATGGCTACAAAGGGCTTGTCTTTCCGCGCGCTGTATTGATGGATAGTGCGGGCGATGACCTCCTTGCCGGTGCCGCTCTCTCCGTACAGAATGATGCTGTAATTCGTGGGAGCTACCAGCTCGATCTGTCGATAGAGCTCCCTGGTGGCAGGAGATTGGCCTACCAGGAAGTCGTCATCTGTAGACGATTTCCTTTTGGCGCCGGAGACCTGTGCTGTCATGGCGGGCCTGGCAGTGTCCGACATACCTGTTTCGGACTGCTGAAGGGCTCTTCCAATGACATTGAGCACTTCTTCCGGGATCAGCGGTTTGGTGATATAATCGAATGCACCCGCTTTGATCACGTCTACTGCCGTCTTGATATCGGAATAGCCTGTGATAATAATGACGATCGCGTGTGGGTCTATCTGCTTGATCTCTTTCAATACTTCCCTTCCTTCCTTATCTCCCAGCCTGAAATCACACAGCACTATATCGAATCTGGACTCTTTGAATTTGGCTATGCCTTTATTGCCGTTGTGGGCAGCTTCTGTCTCAAAACCCTTTTTCCCAAGGAACCGGCCTAATAGATTACACATATCCATATCATCATCAATGATCAGAATTCGCTTCATAAAGTGAAAATTTCTTTTTAAAGTTACTGGAAAAAGTACAAAAAGGGGACGGGATAGTTGTTAATACACACACTATACCGAAACATCAAGCCAAATTTAAAGAGCCCGTTAAACAAGTGCTAATGGGCCAGATTAAGGCTTGATTAAAGCAATCTAACAGGATATTTTGGGAAAAATGTGGAAATTTTTCCTCATTTTGGGGAAGTTTGGACCTTGCCTGGAGTGTATTTTTCTACTGGTTAGCCTTTAGATAAACGTGCCCGGCAATTTTCCCTCCCTGAATTGATGTTGGTACTTTGTATGGCAGAAAAATTGTTATAATAAATGACAATGGACGGCAGACTCGTAGGTCGTCTTAAGTGGGGAGGGATCAATATTGAAGAGGTACGAGGACAAGGTAATACTATGACAGACAATTCCAAGGTTTTAATTGTTGACGATGAACTGGATATTTGTTATTTGCTCAGCGGGATGTTAAAGCAACGGGCCTTCCGTACCGCTTTTGTAAATTGCTTATCCGAAGCCGTAACTGCGTTGCAGTCGGAGACTCCGTCCATTTTGTTCCTGGATAATCATTTACCGGATGGGTTCGGGTTGGATTTTATTCCCTATGTAAAGAAAAACTACCCGAATGTGAAGGTTGTGATGATCACTGCGCATGACGGCGCTGCGGACAGGAAGCAGGCTTATAATGGAGGTGTGGACCTTTTTATAGCCAAGCCGCTGAACCGTAAGATGATCTTCGATGCCATCGACAAGCTGTATAGTCCGGGCTCTGCGGTCTATGATGTGGCTTCGTGAGACCCGTCAAAATATTGAAGAACCCGCTCACGCGGGTTTTTTTATGCGAAGTCGAGCGTGATGGTGAAGGTGGTGCCTTTTCCTTTGGCGCTATCCATATTGATATGACCGTTGTGATTGAGGATGATGTTCTGGGTATTGGTCAGGCCCAGGCCGGTGCCTTTGGTCTTCGTGGTAAAATAGGGTTCGAATATCCTTGCGTGTGAGGCCGTGTCGATACCGGGCCCGTTGTCGGTGATGGTGACGACGCATTTGTTGTCGCGGGTGGCGGTCCGCACCTGGATGATGCCTTTGCCCGGCTCCATTGCTTCGATGGCATTGACGATGAGGTTCAGGAAGGCGATCTTGATACGTTCTACATCCACGGCAATGTCGCAGATGCTGTCCGAATAATATTTTATTACGGTGATATTGTTAAGGGCGATCCTGTCCTTGGCCAGCTCGAGGGTCTCATCCAGGAGCTGATTGACAGATATCTTCTTATAGACGAGCTCGGTGAATTTGGTGGAATTCAGCAGGTCCGTGATCAGCTGGTTGATACGAGTGCTGTTGCGGGTGATCATGTCCAACATCATGCCATACTGGGTATTTCCGTTGATCTCGGTTTTTAGCTGATCGACGGCCAGGTTGATATTGGTGAGGGGGTTGCGGACCTCGTGTGCGATGGTACGGGCGATGCGGCCGGTGGATGCGAATTTTTCGATGCTGCGCATTTGTATCAGGGCTTTGTTGGCCTTATCCAGCTCTGTGATCTGCTGTTTGAGCTGTTCCTGGTAGTCGGATACTTTTTGATCTGCGATGCGGCGGGCTTTATTCTCTCTCGAATAGGTAAAGAACCCATAGGCGGCCAGGGAGACCGCCAGGGTCAGGGAAAGGAGAATGATGGCGTTGAGCACATGATAGCGGGTGGTCATTTCATCCAGGCGGGATCCGAGCCGGGCCTGTTCCACGCCCTGCATGTCCTTTACCATCTGCCGGATATGACCCATTATCTCTTCTCGAACAAAGCTTTTTACTTTCTGATCGTCGCTGAGTCCCTGCTGTGTGGCATTATGAATGGTGAGCGATGCCAGCTGGTAGTTCTTTTCGATCAATATTCGAAGCATGTCCAGCTCATTCCGGATGGCGGTGTCCTCGAAGGTCTCCCTCTGTAAAGCGTGGAACAGAGAGTCCGTGATGCGCCTGCTATTGTCATAGGGATAGAGGAAGCGCTGATCTCCGATCAGCAGATAACCCCGTACGCTGGATTCGGCACCCTTGAGGGAAGAGAGCATGCCTTCCATCTGGATAATGATCTTGTTGCTACGATCCACCAGACGGGCTTGCTTCAGGAGCTCGGAATTGGCATAGAGCGTCAGCAGAAAGGATATCAGCAACAGTAGAAAAGCTGTCCCATAGCCCACACGGATATGCAGATCGACTGGAAATTTTTTTATAACGGGAGTCATAGTTGTACACCCTCCTCAATTTTAGCCCATAAAGGCTTTTGCTAACTGCCCGCAACGACCCACACCGATGCCGATCCCGCACCGACATGAAACTCTCCGCGTCCTTCCTGGTCGATGGTAACCTCGCCGGGATATTTCCCCAGCCAGTCTACGAACTTCTTACCAGCATGTGCCTTACCCACTTCCATGGTCTTGAAGCCATCGTCCCCGTTGCTGAGCAATACGGCGCAGCCGGAGCCGGGATGATCGCCGTCCCCCTCCCGGGTCCATCCGATGCAATTGGCGTGGTCCAGGTAGTCGCGTTGCGGGCCATAAGCAAATCGTTTTCTTGCCAATAACAGCTTATCAATATTTTCACAGGCCGGAAGGAATATTTCATATTCCTGTCCATCATGTCCTTTGTCCTTATAGGTAGCGCTGTATATATCCGTATAAAATACACAAGGATAACCTTTTTCCCGCAGCAGTATCAGGGCGTAGGCCAGGGGCTTGAACCATTGCTCTACGGGCGCCTCCAGGGATTGAAGGGGCTGTGTATCGTGGTTGCCTACTACCGTGACGGACAGATCGGGTTTGGCTGCTACGAGGGTGTCGTCGAGAATGGTGGTGAGGTCGTAATCCTTCCCCGCTTTGGAAGCATTCTCGAAATTGTGATGCAGGGAGGCGTCGAAAAGAGACATCCTGCCTTCCGTGGCATCGATGTATTTCAGCAGCAGCGGCAGGTTGCCGGGTGCCCAGTATTCACCTACGGCAAAGAATTCTTTTCCCGTGATCTTACGCATATGATCCAGCCACTCGTTCTCAAAGGCGGGAGAAATATGTTTTACCGCGTCGAGACGGACCCCGTCGAAGCCAGTCTGTTTCCAGTACCATTCTCCCCAGCGCTTGAGCTCTTCCCGTACGGAGGGGTTACGGAATTCGATGTCGTCGTACATGAGATAGTCGTAATTCCCCTTCTCTTCGTCTACCACTTCTTCCCAGCCATCGCCATAATCGTTGAGAATGCTGTAGATAGCCGTTTCCTTTGTCTTGTTGTCGAAGTCCACACCTGTGAAGCAGCGGAAATCCCATATGAAATCGGAGTATTTCCCTTTTCTGCCCGGGAAGGTAAATTTTGTGTACGCCTCGATATCGAAGGCATCGCTGATAAACTTATTTCTGTCCTCGGGGTCGACCTTGCGAACCCTGATCAGTTCATGTTCGTCGGCGCCTGCCTTGTGGTTCAATACAATGTCCACATAGACCTGCATGCCGGCATCGTGGATGGCCTTGATGGCGTCGCAGTACTCCTGCCGGGTGCCGTATTTGGTCCTTATGGAATTCTTCTGGTCGAACTCCCCCAGGTCGTAGATATCATAGACATCGTAACCGATGGAGTAGATGCCATTGGTGCCTTTGAAGGCGGGAGGAAGCCAGATAGCCGTAAATCCCAGCTCGGCCAGTCCTGGAGCTTCGTCTTTTACTTTTTTCCACAGGCTGCCGTCAGTAGGATAATACCAATGAAAAAACTGGAAGATGGTTCCGTTCTGCATTTTTTTCAGGTTGGGGTGACAGGTTTATAATAAGGGTTTATAGTTAGTCAAGATATCTTCTCAACTTCCAGGCGTTGGTCTCATGAGCTTCCATCAGTCCCGTGAGGAAATCGGCGGTGCCAGCGTCCTCGTATTCATCCTGGCATTGTTCCACTGCCTTGCGGAGCTCTTTGATGATCGTCTCGTGGTCCTCCATCAGTTCCTTTATCATCTCCTTTCGGGAGGGATATTCGCCCGGAGCTTCTTTCAAATGGGTGGCATCCAGGAACTCTTTCATCGTGCCGATGGTCTTGCTGCCCAGCTTGTTGATGCGCTCTGCAATTTCATCGATGGCTTCTTCGAGCTCGTTGTATTGTTTTTCGAAGAGCAGGTGCAATTCCATAAAGCTCTCTCCCGAGACATTCCAGTGGAACTTGCGGGTCTTGGTGTATAATACCACGGCGTCTGCGAGCACGACGGACAGGAGTGAAGATACGTTCTTGAGGTTCTTGGGTGAAATTCCTATTTGAGGTTGCATAATAACTTTTTTTACCAGCTGTAGTAACCAGAATAGTACCATATCTGTAAAAAGGCCGATTGAGGGGTGTTCCCATGCTGTCTGACAGGAATGGCTATGGAAATCTACCCCAGAATGTAGAAAAATTTGCTCAGAAAATGTATCCGACAGGGGTGTTGATGCTTTAAGCAGGCTGATATGGATTTGGCAGGGAATTTACAATAAGGGAAGTAAGGGAATTGTAAACTTTAAAAATCAAGCATATGAGCACTTCAAAGGTAATAATTGGATTTCTGGTAGGCGCGGCGGTAGGCGGCGCATTGGGTATTTTGCTGGCTCCGGACAAAGGGTCGGAAACGAGAAGGAGAATTAAGGAGAAAGGGTCTGATATAGGCGACTCTATATCGGAGCTTGGAGAAACGATCAAGGATAAGGTCAATGAGATGGTGGATGGAGTGAAGGAAAGTTTCAACCGGCAGAAAAGCACTGTTTAATATGATAAAGATGGAAGAACAACGGCATGACATAGACGAGCTGATGTCCGATGCAGGGGACTATCTGGAGACGAAGGCCTATCTATGGAAGCTTAAGGCCGTCGAGAGCCTGGCGGATGTATCCGGGGAGCTGGCTTCGGGGCTGGGCATGATCGGCATAGTCGCTTTTATTGTCATGCTATTCAGCGTTGGATTTGCCTTATTGATAGGCGACCTGCTGGGAAAGAGCTTTTATGGATTCTTTATTATCGGAGGGGCTTATTTCATCTTCGGGCTTATCTGTTATATATGCCGGAACCGATGGTTGAAAGAACCCTTCAGTAATCTGCTGATCAGAAAAATATTAAAATAAGTCCATGTCAAAGATCAGGAACCTGGAGGAACTGCGGGAGACTATACGTGACCTGGAGCATCAGGATTATGTAAATCAGCAGCATATGCGGCAAAGGGCCGTCGATATCGCCGACAGCCTCAAGCCCATGAACCTGCTAAAGCACGTCTTTTCGCAGGTGGTTGGCAGTGGAGGCAGCGGTGGGGTAAAGGGTGGCCTTTTCCGGATGGCGGCAGGACTGGTAACGAGCTTTGTGATAAAAAAGCTCTTTTCAAAGCGCCTGGTATGATGCAAAGGATAAGGGAAGGTCTAAACTGCGAATGAAGAAGCTGCGTTGGTTCGACGACTGGCCTACCGTTTTAAAAGATTGATCAGGCGACGGATGAGGGCTACCTTTAGCTCCTCTTTATCGGCTTCCAGGATAGGTGTATAAAGATCAGGAGAGACGGGCAGGGTGTTTTGCAACATCGTGATCCGGTCTTCATATCCTTCCTTCTTTAAATACGAGAATACGTGTAACAGGAGTATTTTGTACACGAGGGCCGGTGGTCTTGTTTCATCGAAAAGCTCATGACTATTCTTCCATAGGTCTATAAAGACGTTGATCGTCAGATCTTCGATCTGTTTTTTGTCGGATAACCCAGTAAGTCTGGCTATAGCAGAAAATATCGACGGGCAGTACAGGTCGATGAAATGTTCGAACGCGTTGGTTTTGTCGAGGTCTGCACTGTTCATGCGGTACGATTTAATTATTAGTAAAAGCTGTCTGTCGGGATGTAACCGGGCGGCAAAATTTTTTTAGGGTCAGTCTTAACGTCTGACCCTAAAAGGTTTATATTTGGCATGTAAACCTACTATGATTTCATACCAACTAAGACTGACCCGACCGGCCTTTCTTTTATCGATCCTGCTGGGAATAACCTGCGGAGTGGCCCGCTCGCAGGATACACAAAAACGAATTAGCAAACTATCGGCGGACCACCGGGAGGGTAAACTCTCCGATACGCTTTATCTCCGGGGGGTTGATTCCATTGCATCCGGCTTATTAAATGACGACAGCCTGGTGGAGGAACTGGCCATCTACCGGCAGATCGCTTTTGGGAACAAGGATCTGGGGAGGCACAGGATGTTGTATTACAGATATCTGGCTTATTTGGCCATCAATAAGAACAATTACGGCAGTGCTATTTACTATTCCGAGAAGAACAATGAGGAGGCGGTAAAGATCGGGGTATTCGAGAAGGATGGGATCCCGCACAGCGACCTGTTTACGGTGTCGGTGTATCAGAACAACGAAGATTATCCCCGACTCATAGCCAAATACAATACGCTGCTGCCCCAGCTGGAGAAGCTGCCTGCGATGGTGTCCGCGGGGAAGATGAGCGGCGAGCAGGGGTATGTGGGATTGAGCATTGTTGGCGCGGCGGTGTGGGCCTTTTATAAGACGCATGATACGGTGCATGCGGAGGAGGGTATCCGGCTTTTCGAGCGGGTAATGGAGGAGGTGAACAAGCAGCCGGAGAAATACAGGAAGTATCTGACCTGGTACGATTACGAATATCATACGATGAGCTATGAGCGGGCCAGGTATGGAGGACGGATGGATAGCGCGCAGTACTTTTTGGAGCGATCTGTCGGTGAAGTGCGTTCGCAGGGATATCTGAAGCACCTGCAGGCGGCCGGCATGATCGATGCTTATTCGGAGGCGTTCGACTTCTTTTACGACCGGCGGCAGCTGGACAGCGCCCGGTTTTATCTGGATGAAGTACGTGCTATTACGGACAGCCAGATAGGATTTGCCGGGATAAGGCAAGGTATTCTCCTGGAAGGGGAGAGCAAGCTGCTGGCGGCAAAGGGCGACTATCCGGCCGCCTATCGGATGCTGGAGAAATTGTACCGGATGAAGGATTCGGCGTTGCATGCGGTGAATGCGGACAAGGACAATAATCTGTATGCGCTGGCCGAGGTAGAGAATGCCCGGAAGGAGCTTATCCAAACGGAAGAAAAACAACGAAAAACAGAAAAATTTAATTTTTTTCTGGTACTATGCTTCGTTTTGCTTGTCATAGGAGGGTTAGCCGGATTTTTGATATACCGGAGCGGGCAGCGGCAACGTATGTTGAACCTTCGGCTGGGGCTGGCGCGGAACTTCCATGATGAGATCGGGCCGATGGTGCTGTTTGCCCATACGCTGGTCAAAAAAGAGTTGGAGGAGCGCTCATCTTCCCGGATGGAAGAGCTGAAGAACCAGATGACCTATATTATGGAGGCCGTGAGGGGCATTGCCCATGATCTGAAGACGAATGAGCTGAGTACCGTGGAGGGGCTTTATAAGGAGGTGGCTGCGTCGCTGGAAAAGATCCGGGATTCCACGGGGATAGATTTTTCCATCCGGGTGAATGATGGGAGCCGGGTGCTGGGGCATCTGCAATATGTGAATCTCAAGAAGATCCTCGACGAGCTGATCAGCAATTCCATCAAGCATGCGCAATGCAAAAAGATCACGTTAAATTTGAAGGTGATGGGGCGGAGGCTGCGGATCGTCTATTCGGATGATGGAAAGGGGATGGCGCCGGAGCGGCTGCCGGGAGGTATCGGGATGCAGAATATACAGGAGCGGACGAATTTATTGAATGGCGACTTTCAATTACACAATGCATATCCGGAAGGATATTTTATCGATGTAACTATTCCGTTGTTATGAATGAGGCACAGCTGAAATATGATTCCGTACTGGTGATCGATGACCATAAGATGGTAATTTTAGGACTGCGGCTGACGATCGGCGTCCTTTTTTCCGCCTTTTATCATACCCGGGAGGGAAGTGTGGGCGTAGCGATGGCGAAGAAGTATCAGCCGCAGCTGGTCATTGTGGACAATCAATTGCCGGACCTGACGGGGGATGCGGTCGTGAGGGAGATCAGGCGGTATTGTCCCCAGGCGCGTATCCTGGGGTATTCCTTTACGATGGATGCGGATCCCATCCGGAAAATGTATGAGGCGGGGATCCATGGGTATGTCGACAAGAGCGAGGCGGATGTGGAATTGAGTCGCGCTGTACGTCATCTCCTGGAGGGGGGAGAATATTTCAGCAAGGAAGCGCGCATACATCTGCCCACCTGAGTCATGCCGGCCAGGCGGCCGGCAGGCCGCTGGCTAAATTAAATGTCATAATTACAATTTAAAGTTATTATCTTTAAGGAGTCTAAACGGACAGCTATATGAAAGGACTCCTGCTTTGCGTCTTTTGCCTGTGTCAGGCATCTGTATTTTCCCAAGAGCTTACTGTCCGGGTGGATCGTCCCGGCGCTGCTATTTCCTCTACGATGTGGGGGATCTTTTTCGAGGATATCAATATGGCTGCCGATGGCGGTTTGTATGCGGAGCTGGTGAAGAACCGGAGCTTCGAGTTCAATGCGCCGCTGATGGGTTGGAAGGAGCATAGTGCTGCTCCGGGGGATGGAAGTATCCTGGTGTTGAACCGGGGGGAAGAGAATCCTGCCAATCCCCGCTACATCCGGATATCGCATTTTACGGAGGGGGCTTATGGGGTGTCTAATGAAGGCTTCCGTGGAATGGGTATCAAAAAAGACGAGGTCTATCATTTTTCTGTCTGGACCCGTATGCACCAGGGGACGGGTATCAGCTTGCGGCTGGACCTGATGACGGCGGACGGGCAGAAGATGGCTTCAGCGCGGCTGAAGCCTGCCGGTGGCGGAGGCTGGGAAAAAGATACCGTGAGCATGGTAGCGGGCGCTACGGATCCCAAGGCGCAATTATATATATGGATAGAGGGGCAGGGTAGTATCGATGTGGATATGGTCTCGTTGTTCCCGCATCATACGTGGAAGGAGCGGCCCGGCGGGTTGCGGGCTGACCTGGTGCAGCTGCTGGCGGATATGAAACCGGGCTTTATCAGATTCCCCGGGGGATGTATCGTAGAGGGACGTGATCTTTCGAACAGATACCAATGGAAGAATACGGTGGGGAAGGTGGAGGACCGGAAGCTGATCATCAATCGTTGGAATACGGAGTTTTCGCACCGACCAACCCCCGACTATTTTCAGTCCTTTGGACTGGGGTTCTTTGAATATTTCCAGCTGGCGGAGGACATCGGCGCCGAGCCGCTGCCTATACTCAACTGTGGTATGGCCTGTCAGTTCAATACGGCGGAAGTGGTGCCGACGGATGAATTGGGGCCTTATATACAGGATGCGCTGGACCTGATCGAATTTGCCAACGGACCGGTGTCGGGCAAGTGGGGTGGGTTGAGGGCTGCCATGGGGCATCCGGAGCCATTCCATTTAAAGATGATGGGGGTGGGCAATGAGCAATGGGGACCGCAATACGTAGAGCGGTATACGATATTTACGAAGGCCATCAAAGACAAATATCCCGATATACGGCTTGTGAATAGCGTGGGTCCTAATCCTGACGGGGATCTGTTCAATTTCCTCAACGACACGTTGCGGAAGCTGCATGCGGACATACTGGATGAGCATTATTACCGGCAGCCGGAGTGGTTCCTGCAGAATGCGGGGAGGTATGATCATTATGACAGGAGCGGGCCGAAGATCTTTGCCGGGGAGTATGCTGCGCAAAGCAAGGCGGTGGTGTCGCCTCAAAATAAGAATACCTGGCAGTGCGCTCTTTCAGAGGCGGCTTATATGACCGGGCTGGAGCGGAATGCGGATGTGGTGCAAATGGCATCTTATGCGCCCCTGTTTGCCCATGTGGATGGATGGCAGTGGACGCCTGATCTGATATGGTTTGACAATCTGCGGAGCTATGGGACGCCGGACTATTATGTGCAGAAGCTTTTCTCTACGAATAAAGGGTCGGTGGTTGTGCCTTTATCACTGGCGGGTGCGCCGTTGGAGGGGCAGCACGGGTTGTATGGGTCAGCGGCTTTGGATAATAAGACGGGGGAGCTGGTGCTGAAGCTGGTGAATACGACGGACAAGCCGGTGCGTCCTTCCATCAAGGTGGAGGGGGTAAAGAAGCTGCCGGGTCGTGCGTTCAATGAAAGCATAAAGGCGACAGAATTGGATAAGACTAATTCGTTGGATGAACCGAAGGCGGTGAGTCCGGGGATAGATGCGGTCCCTGTCTTGAAGAAGAATGTTTTTAGTCCTCTGTTATTGCCTTATTCCGTGAATGTGGTGCGGGTTGCGATACATTAAATATTTATTGATAGTGATAGTACTTATTTGACGGCGTGGTGTTTTTAAGAGATAGTTTTCTCATGTGAATCTCACTATGCCGGCGGGTTGATCTCAACCTGCCTTTTTTGTTGGAGACTTTGGCAACTTATCCGTCCTGGCGGACGGATGGGCCCTTCGGGCCTACCGTTGGCCTTCGGCCAACTGAGACTTTTACACGGACGCTGTTTGATGGCCCTTCGGGCATTCGGCCTGTGGCCGAATTTGGCTGAGACTTTTACACGGATGCTGTTTGATGGCCCTTCGGGCATCGCGCCTTTGGCGCGATCTTTGTGGCATTTTGTCACAATATAAAGTTAAATCTTCGGCGCTAACGATATTCTCCTGTGATCAACCCCCTGAAAGTTCCATTTAGCGGACTAGTATTAGTGTGTGCAAAAGCATCAACAGTTAAAAGGTAATGTACGGCCTACTGACCCCCGTTACATTACTTTTTTTTTGGGCCTGGGGGAAGGAACATTTGCCCGGAGGGAGGGGAACATTTGCATTGAAGAAGAGGGGGTCTGTCAAAACACTTCCCCCAGGTTGACGAAAAACCCGCCAGAGCCGTGGGTTCCCCATCCATAATCTACACAGAGATTGGTCCTTGAAAATTTATTCAGGCTGATGCGTATGCCAAGACCATAGCCGGGCGCTACGTATTCGAAGCGACCCGAGCCTTGTTCCGAGAAGGATTGCGCATTGGCGAAGACCACGCCGCCCAGCAGGCCATTGGGCAGGACGGTGAACCTGTATTCGGACTCGAGGTAGAGCATGTTCCTGCTACGGAAGCGCCCCTGGATATAGCCTCTGGCAGTATTGCTATAGGCGTCCCAGCCGGTGCTGGGAAGGAGCAGGTAGGGGGGATCGCCTCCGGTGGTGAACCAGTCATAGCTCCATAGGGCCAGGACGTTGCGGGTGGCGCCGGGCCAGCGGACATATTTGCGGAGGTCCAGTATGAGGGATTGCCAGCTGGCGTCGCTGCCCAGGAAGGTGAAGTTTGGTCTGTAGCTGATGCTGGCATAGCCGCCGTTGTCGGGGTTGATCTGGTTGCGGCGGCTATCGTACAGGATATGTAAAGAGATGCCGGAAGCCAATTCGGTGGTGTGTAACCCATATCGTTGAAAATCAGTGGTTTCTCCAGTGGGTGGATCAATTTCCTCTACGTTCCAGAAATAGTCGAGATCGTAACCAAGCCCCATATAGAGGTCTTTCGAGACCCGCCGCAGGATGGCCTGGTGGAGGCGCAG
This sequence comes from Puia sp., assembly GCA_035546735.1. Classification (GTDB taxonomy): domain Bacteria; phylum Bacteroidota; class Bacteroidia; order Chitinophagales; family Chitinophagaceae; genus Puia. The sequence continues at coordinate 17,104 of DASZWE010000575.1, read as the reverse complement.
ATAGGCATAATCTATATTATAACCGCTGTCCGGCGGGCTGTTGCCCCCCAGGCCATAGGTGAGGGAAGGGTATTTGAGATAGCGCCAGTCGGTGACGATATTATACTTATTGTTCCTCGTCCAGATATCGGCCTGGATGGGGAAGATGATCTGGCGATACTGCGAGTAAGTGATGCTGGTGAGGATGCTGGATATATTGGCCTGGCTCTGGTTGCTGGTATAGAAGGCGAAATTGGAGCTAAGCACTCCGGCAAATCCTGTCTGCAAGGTATAACCTACCACGGGGAGGGCGGATATGTGGAGCTTGCCCGTCTTTTGGTGAGAGGAGTCCTGGCGGATGGTCCCTCCGCCTTTGAGCAAGCTGCGTGCAATGTCAACGAGGTCTTCTTGTTCGTGCGCATCCTGGGGTCTGGCCATCAGGGACAGAAGGATGAGGAAAAGAGATAGGGAATGTATTTTGATGTACCTGATCAAATGGAGCTTATTGCGTCATTAGACTTCCCGATATTCATTTAGTTTATGCAGCTCTAAAATTGTTGTCTTGCCATCGTCGCTCTCCCTGTACATGGGAACGAACTTGCCGTTGAACTTTATCTCATGATAGGTATAGGAGGTGCGTTGCAGCACCTGGTTGGAGTATATATCATCGAACCCGCGTATGAGCACATACAGCTCCACGTCAGCTGTTTTCATATCTTCCCAGGTGAAGCCGCGGAGGGGGCTTTTTTCATCGAGGGGGTGAACGACGGTCCAGTTCATGGAAAGGTTCTCGACCTTGCTACGTTCCAGGTGCAGCTCGTAATACCTGTATTCCGCACGGCCATCTACCTGGATCTGCAATCCCGCGTTGACCCGGATCTCTACATCCGTGAGGGTATGCTTGTCCTTATAGGAGGCGAAGCGGAACATGAGGGCCTGGCCGTCCTTAAAGGGGCTGATGAGGGCAAAGTCGCTGAATACGAGATAAGCCCTGGGGCGGGCAAAGCGTCCATACATGAGACCGGTGGCCAGGGCAAAGGAGAGGAAGCCGCCCATGGCTTCGATGGAGGCGACGAAATTGGCGCCATCGCCTACCGGATTGACCCGGCCATATCCGACCGTGGTAAAGGTCTCGGTGCTGAAGAAATAGGCTTCCTTGAATCGGGCCCAGGAGGTGGCGCCGATGACGCCCTGGAACTGATCCATGCCGATGAGCATATAGATGAGCGCAAAGATAAAGTTGATGATGAGATAGAACAGGACAAGGACGCAGGCGAACTTCCATCTCGGCAGGGTCAGCATGTGGTGAAAGATGCTGTATCTATCCATAAAGGGAAGGCCATCCTTACGGATGTTGAAGGTTCCGTCCCTGTTGATAAACCGTCCTCCATAGTTGCTGGCATTGGTGCCGAAGCCCGTGTCGTTATTGGTCTTTAAATACGGGTCTATTTTTTTACTCAGGGCCATTGCCGGGATATTTTAGGGCAAATTTAGATTAATGCTTCGTACAAAATTTCCACCGGATGTTTTGCCAATCGTCCTGTACCGTCCTTGATCTGGTGGCGGCAGCTGGTGCCAGGCGCGGCGATGGTCACGTCTTCCGGCTGACGGCGGACCGTGGGCAGCAGCACCAGCTCACCTATCTTCTGTGAGAGGTCGTAATGTTCTTTTTCGTAGCCAAAGGAGCCGGCCATGCCGCAGCAGCCCGATGGGATGACCTTGACGGAATAGTTCTCCGGCAGGGAGAGCAATCTGACCGAGCCGGCCACGGAGGAGAGCGCCTTCTGCTGGCAATGTCCATGCAGCTGGATCTGCCGGGGCGCTTTGGTGAACTGCGAAGAGAGTATATTTCCCTTTGTCATCTCCCTGGCGAGGAAGTCATCTATAAGATAAGTGTTGGCCGACAGCTTTTGCGCCGCCTCGAGCCATGCGTCGTCCGCCAGGTCGGGGTATTCGTCCTTAAAGGTGAGGATAGCGGAGGGCTCGATGCCAATGAGCGGAGTTTCTTGCGTGATCAGGGGGCTCAGGGCCTTTACGTTGGCGGCCGCGATCTTTTTGGCCTGGCGTAAGAGACCTTTGGAAAGCCATGCACGGCCACTTTCACCATGTCTGGGAATGATCACTTCATAACCCAGGCGTTCCAGGAGAAGAATAGCTTTTATGCCAATCTCCGTGTCGTTGTAGTTGGTGAATTCGTCGCAGAAGAGGTAGACACGCCCTTTGGAGGGAGCGGCGACGTTGGCCTCGTGCTTGCGGTACCAGCTCCGGAGTGTGGTGGAATGCAATAATGGCATGCTTCTGTCCAGGGCAAAGCCGGAGAGCTGCCTGATCCATCGTCCTGTCAGCCGGCCCTTTACCACCTTATTATAAAGACCGGGCATAAGGGAGCCCAGCCGAGCCGAGGCGGCAAAGTTGGCGATCAGCCGGCTGCGGAAGGGTACGCCATTGGCGTCATAGTAATGCTGGAGGAACTCGGCTTTTAGCTTAGCCACGTCCACGTTGGACGGGCATTCGGACTTGCATCCTTTGCAGCTGAGGCAAAGGTCCATTACCTCATATATCTCTTTGTTGTCATATCTGTTAGGCTTATCCGAATGGGTAAGGAATTCACGAAGAATATTGGCCCGTGCCCGGGTGGTATCCTTTTCATTACGGGTAGCCATAAAAGATGGACACATGGTGCCTCCTGACAGGTGGGTCTTGCGGCAATCGCCCGAGCCATTGCATTGCTCCGCGTGCTGAAGTATATCCTGGCGGTGGAAGCGGAAGATAGTGGGGAAGGCGGGTGTCTTCTGCCCCGGCTCGTAACGCAGCATGGAGTTCATGGAAGGGGTATCCACGATCTTGCCGGGATTGAAGATGCCTCCCGGGTCCCAGGCTTTTTTGATGATGCGCATGAGCTCGTAGTTTTTCTGACCTACCATCTGTGGGATGAACTCACCTCTCAGTCTTCCGTCGCCGTGCTCGCCGCTGAGGGAGCCGCGGTATTTTTTTACCAGGGTAGCTATTTCTTCCGCAATGGTGCGGAAGAGCTGATTGCCTTCGGGTGTTTTCAGGTTGATGATGGGGCGAAGGTGTATCTCTCCACTGCCTGCGTGTGCATAGTGGACGGAATAAAGACCATGTTTTTTTAGTATCTCGTTGAAATCCCTGATATAGGCAGGGAGGTCCCGGACATCCACGGCAGTGTCTTCGATGACGGGTACCGCCTTGTCGTCTCCGGGCAGATTGCTAAGCAGTCCCAATCCGGCCTTGCGGAGCGTCCAGATCTTTTTGGTATCCTCGCCAAACAGGAGCGGAAAATGGTAGCCCAGTCCCGCGGCCCGCATTTCGGCCTCGACTTTTGCTGCGATCTCCTTTATCTCGTCCCGGGTATTGCGTAAGAACTCCACTACCAGTATCGCGCCCGGATCGCCCTGGACGAAGAACCGGTTTTTACTTTGTTCGATATTATCCTTTGTACACTCCAATATATAATGGTCTATGAGCTCGCTGGCGCTGGGACCGTACTTCAGTGCGATGAGGTTGGCCCGGAGGGATTCGTCTATCGTATTAAAATGTACGCAAAGCAGACCCGACTCGGCCGGGGGCAGGGGAGAGCAGTTGAGCTTTATTTCCGTGATAAAGGCCAGGGTGCCTTCGGAGCCTGCCAGGAGGGTGCAGAAGTTGAAGTCGGGCATGCCTGCCGTGAAAGGGGCTGATCCCAGCAGGAGATCGAGGGCGTAGCCCGTATTCCGCCGCTCGATGGAGGCTTTTGGAAATTCCTTGCGGATCTCCACCTGGTTGTCGTAGTTGCCCAGGATGCCTCGTACTGTCCGGTAGATATTGCCTTCCAGGCCGGGGGCTTCGCATTTGGCGTGAAAATCATCCGGCGAGAGGGTATGAAAAGTGGCTTCGGAGCCGTCGCTCAGCAATGCTTTGACTTCAAGCAGGTGTTCCCGGGTGCTACGGTATACCACTGAATTGGACCCGCAGGAGTTATTGCCTACCATGCCCCCGATCATGGCCCTGTTGGCCGTGGAGGTTTCGGGGCCAAAAAGGAGGCCATGCGGCTTGAGGTAGAGGTTCAGCTCGTCCCTGACGACGCCTGGCTGGACCCGTACCCAGCGTTGTTCCTTATTAAGCTCCAGTATACCCGTGAAGTATTTGGAGACATCCACGACAATGCCTTTACCAACCACCTGACCTGCCAGGGAGGTGCCGGCGGTGCGGGGTATGAGGGATACATTTTCCTTATGGGCGTAGGCTATGAGTTTTTTCAGATCATCGATGGTGCGGGGGACGGCCACGGCCAGCGGCATTTCTCTATAGGCAGACGCGTCGGTGGCATATAGGGTCCGTATGGTCGTATCATAGTAGAATTCTCCCTCCAGTGTCCGGGCCAGTTGCAGCAGTGTTTCGCTCATGGCGCAAATTTAACGAACAAATGGTTATCCAGGGCAGATGAGGACTCCTTCCTAAAAGCCTGTTGGTGAGGGAGAGCGGGTCGAAGTGCGTGCGGTATTTAAAGGGGGCCAGGTCTTTACGGGACAAGGGCGTATCCAGGATATGAATTTCTCCTTCCTCTTTGAGCTGCAAAAGGGCGGCGGTCAGGACGTCCTTCAGGGATGGAAAGTACTGGATAGAGGATGCGAAGATGATGGCGTCAAAGGTAAGCCCCTGTATAATACCCGAATAGAAATCCCCGCACATGAATTTGAGGTTGGACTGGTGGCGAAAGACCCTTGCGGCCTGCTGCAATACCTGGAGGTCTCTGTCGAGGCCCAGGATACGATGACCGGGGATGGAAGCCAGGTGATGGGAAAGCCATCCATTGCCACAGCCGACCTCTAAGATGCTGAGGGCCTGGCCTCCGGCCCGCAGGGCAAAATGGCGCATCAGCTTTTGACAGGATATTTTACGCAGCTGCCAGTGTTTGTATTGCGGGTGTGTCCTTGGCAGGTTCGGGAGCAGCGCCACCTCTTCATCCGTAAAACCCCGTACACATGGGTCGTGATGGCCGGGGTGCAATGCCAGCCTGCTGCTGCTCTTGTCCAGGCCGGGGATATAGATATTATTTGTCTCGATGCTCACTCTCTCCGATACGGTTAAACAAAAAGAAAGGATGCTTTATCCGGCCGGATGTTCTTAGTTTATAAGATTTTTTTTATTTTTAATGACTAAGCAGCTGCCATGGGAAAGTCAAATCCTGATATCACCTCATTGCTTTATAGTGTCTCCACCAATGGGGATGAAGCAAGCTACCGGCAGCTGTTCGATATATTCTTCCCTTCGCTGCATCGATTCACCCGTTATTTTTTAAAATCACCTGAGTTGGCGGAGGAAGGCGCTTCGGATGCCATGATTGCCCTCTGGGAGCATCGGGACAAGCTGCTGGCCGTTGAGAATGTCAAGGTCTGGCTTTTTGTGATAGCCCGGAATAAGTGTCTGAACATCCTTAAAAGGCAACAATCCAATCCAACATTGTCGCTGGACAACATTCATGTGGAGATCAGCTTCCCCGGTAAGGACCCGGAGCAGATCTATATCAACACAGAGATGCGAAAGAAGATGGAAAAGGCGGTCAATTCCCTGCCTCAGCGGTGCAAGCTCATTTTCAAGCTGGTGAAGGAGGAGGGGCTCAGCTACAAGGAAGTAGCGGATATTCTATATATATCCCCTAAAACCGTGGATGCGCAACTGGTGACTGCGCTCCGGAAAATTACCCAGGCTATAAGATTAGATTATGCCTAGTCATAAAAATTTTTTTTTCTGAGCCTATAGGGAATCTTTTCTTTCAGGAAGTCCTTTGCGACGATGGACACCCGTATCATACAATTATTAGCCCGAAAATTATCAGGCGAGGCGACGGTCGGAGAGCTGGCCGAGCTGGATGACCTGCTGACCCGGAATCCCGAGGGCGTCTATTATGCTGAGCTGATCGGTCAGCTATGGGATGAGGAGAAGATGCGCGGTCCTACCGACACAGATATCTTTTACCTGAAACATATTGCCCGGCACCGTCCGGATTTCCGGGGTTTGGGGAAGCTGCCTGTCCGGCCTGTCATCGAGACGGAAGAGCCACGGGAAATGCCATTGGAGAGCTCTTTTGCAGAGGGCCGTGGGAGGAGATATTTATTGGGATGGATCGGGGTGGCGGCTGCCGTCATTATTACGCTGGGATATTTCCTGCTCCACAGCGGCGCTATAAAAACTTCCGAGGCCGTAGCAGGAGGAGTCGTCGAGGTGGAAGCCCCGAAAGGTTCGCGCAAGACGCTGTTCCTTCCGGATGGGACCATGGTGCGGCTCAATGGGGGGAGTAGTATCCGGTACGACTCCAATATGCAGCAAAAGGATGCCCGTGTCGTCACGTTGTCCGGGGAAGCTTATTTCGATGTAGCCAGGGACAAGGATCGTGGTTTTATCGTCCATACGGACGAGATCGCCATCAAGGTATTGGGAACGGCCTTTAACGTAAGGGCGTATCCACAGGACAAGATGACAGAGGCGACGCTGATGCATGGCTCGATAGAGCTGACGGTGAATAACAAGCCGTATCAAAAGATCATTCTGAGGCCTCGGGAGAAATTTGCGCTTATAGACGATGTACCGGAGAAGCTGATCGTGCAGGATATTGTACCTTTAAAAGTAGAAGACAAAGAGTATGTCCAGGAAGTATCCTGGGTGGAGGATGAGTTTGTATTTCAGAACGAGACATTAGAGGAACTGGCGCCCCGGATGGAGCGCTGGTTCAACGTACAGGTGAGGATCGACAATCCCCGGATAAAGGCCTTTCATTTTACGGGCATCTTTCATAAAGAGACGATAGAGCAGGCCCTGACGGTCCTGCAATTTATAAAACCTTTTAAATTCAACATCACCGACAACCATGTATACATTCATGAATGACGTCGATATTATAGGGAGACGCTGGCTGATGGCCGGCGTTTTCCTGCTATTGGGAGAGTTTATGGTATGCGGGCAGAAGCTGCCGGCGGACAGGGAGTATTGGCTGCAGCAGCTGGACAAGATGGCGCGGCCGGTGCTTTATCACCTGGCACAGGATGATCTGAAGAAGAGCATGCCTGTGGCTCTTTCTCCGCGGACGGACAATGCCGTCTCGCGTACGCAGGCGTCTTATCTGGAGGCGTTTGGCCGTGTGCTGTCGGGTATTGCGCCCTGGCTGGAGGGAGAGGGTGGGTCGGCAAAGGAGGTGGCTTTGCGCAACCAGTACCGGGCATGGTCGCTGGATGCCATACGGCATGCCACTGATCCGGCGGCGGCGGACTATATGGCATGGGATGCGCCCGGACAGGCGCTGGTGGATGCGGCCTTTTTTTCCTATGCCCTTATACGTTGCCCCTGGCTGTGGGAGCACCTGGATACGGTGGGACGCCGGCATGTGGTGGAGGCGTTGGTGAGCACGCGGAAGATACGGCCCGGCTTTAACAACTGGCTTTTATTTTCGGGGATGATCGAGGCATTCTTCTGCCGGTGTGGATTGCCCTGGGATGAGATGCGGGCGGATTATGCCATCCGTCAGGTGGATGAGTGGTACATCGGGGACGGGCTGTATTCGGATGGGCCAAAATTCCATGACGACTATTACAACAGCTATGTTATCCATCCTTTTCTTACCACTATTACGGAGATCGTGCATAAAAAGAATGGGGCGTATGGGGCTCTGCTGGAGCGGTTCAGGCAGCGCGACGAGCGGTATGCGCTGATACAGGAGCGGCTGATCAATACCGATGGGACCTATCCCGTGCTGGGGAGGTCGGTGGTGTACAGGGGCGCTGTTTTTCAGCATCTGGCGGATATGGCCTGGAAGAAACGATTGCCTGCACAGCTGAAGCCTGCCCAGGTGCGTTGCGCCCTGACGGCTGTTCTGCGGAAGACGATGGAGGCTTCTACCACTTATACGAAGGATGGCTGGCTGAATATCGGCGTATATGGAGCACAGCCCGGTCAGGCGGATGTCTATAATACCACCGGCAGCCTGTACCTTTGTTCGGCCATTCTACTGCCATTGGGGCTGCCGGATACGGATGAGTTCTGGTCTGGCGCTGCCGAGCCGTGGACGGCACAGAAAATATGGAGCGGACAGGATGTATCCGGAGATCATTCCATAGATTAGCGTAAATTTTGGAAATTACTATGTTGAGAAATTCTTTTTTGGCGGCCGGACTGATGATTAGCATGGCCGGCGTGGCGCAGAAGTCCAATCATCCTCATCTCCAACCCAAGCCTGCCCTTATGCGTCTCATCGATGGCAACCTGCGGCAGGCGTCGAACCAGTATAAAGTACTGATGAGCAAGCTGCCGGCGGATCGTATGCCGAAGACGTATTATGCCATGAAGGACAAGCTGGAGACCAGCGATGCCGGGTGGTGGTGTAGCGGATTCTATCCGGGTACGCTTTTTTATCTCTATGAGTTCTCCCATGACACCTCCCTGCTGCACGAAGCGACGCGGAGGCTGCGGCTGCTGGAAAAAGAGCAGTTCAACAAGGGGACGCATGACCTGGGCTTTATGATGTACTGCAGTTTTGGGAATGCCCGTCGTGCATTGAATACAAAGGATTATGACGACGTATTGCTGAACAGCGCGCGGAGCTTGTCGACCCGATTCAATCCGACAGTAGGATGTATCAAGAGCTGGGATAACAACAAATGGGAGTTCCCTGTCATCATCGACAATATGATGAACCTGGAGCTGTTGTTATGGGCCACGCATGTCAGCGGGGACAGCTCTTTTTATAAGATTGCGGTGACGCATGCGAATACGACGATGAAGCATCATTTCCGACCGGACTATAGCTCTTTTCATGTAGTAAACTATGATACTGCTACAGGAGCAGTACTGGCCCGTGTGACGGCGCAGGGCTATTCGGATTCTTCGGCCTGGGCGCGTGGACAGGCCTGGGGCTTATACGGCTATACGATGATGTACCGCGGTACGCATGATCCCCGGTATTTAGAGCAGGCAGAGCATATTGCTCATTTTATCCTTACGAACCCGAACCTGCCAGCGGACAAAATTCCAGTATGGGATTACAATGCACCGGAGGGGCTGCGGGCCTTGCGGGATGCTTCGGCGGGGGCTGTCATGGCTTCCGCGCTGATAGAGCTGAGCAGGTATGTCAGTCCTGAGAAAGGAAGGGAATACCTGGATGTAGCCGAGCAGATCATTGTCACGTTGTCCTCTTCCAACTATCATGCTATCGTAGGATCCAATGGTGGGTTTATCCTGAAGCACAGCGTAGGGCATCTGCCTGCCAGGTCGGAGGTGGATGTGCCGTTGACCTATGCGGACTACTACTTCGTGGAGGCCATGCTGCGGTATAAACAGCTAGGGGAGAAGGATGGGTCTGCCCACCATGTCGAAGGCTTTTAGCGATGTATGCCGGATGGGGCTTTGTTCATAATTCTTTTTCTCCAATGACCAGATCATGGTGTCGACGATGTTGTCGTGAAGACTTCTTTTTATAATGCCTTCCATCCGGAAGCCCAGCTTTTCCGGGACGTGCTGACTGCGGATATTGTCCGGAGCGCAGCGGATCTCGATGCGGCTCAATCCTTCTATATCAAAAGCTGTTCTTACGAGGGCTCCTACCGCCTCGGTCGCATAGCCTTTCCCGATGTGGTTGATGTCAATCCAGTAACCTATCTCCCGGGCGTTCTTTCCTATGCGGGTATGTAGACCCGTGCTGCCGATGAGCGCTGTTTCCTCTCTGTCGAAGATGCCGAAGGCGTAGTCGAGACCCATGTCGAACTGTCCCCGGAACATACGGACGAGGCCGATACGGGCTTCCAGGTCCCGGGGTTCCTGTTGTACCCAGGGCAGCCAGGGGCGGAGATGATCGATGCTGCGGGTAATGGCTTGGTGAAGGGCGGGTGCGTCGCCGGGTTCATAGCAACGGAGGACGAGCCTTTCCGTCTGTATCCTGTATGTTCTGGCTAGTTCCATCACTGGTGTAATGTCTGTCCTTCGGACAACAAACCTTCGGTCCGTTTGGGCAAGGCTTCCAATATTTTTTTTACCATGCCGTCCATGGCGTTGTTATCTATCCATCGTATGACCGCCACGAGGTCATGTTCGGGGTCGACATAGATCATGTTGGTGCCGTTGCCGATGTGGACAAAGGCGGTGAGGGGCGCGCCGGGCAGCAGCTTATGATCCGTATTGAGGAACCAGTTCATGTATCCGTAGCCGGGGTTGGCGGTGGTGGGAGTGAGGGACTGTTTGATCCATTGTTCCGACAGGAGGCGATGGCCGTCCCAGACGCCGCGGTGAAGGGTGAGTAGTCCGAAGCGTCCCATGTCATAGGCGTTGATGAACATGCCGCCCCCCCAATGACCACCGCCGCTGACGGATTGTACAGGATGGCCGTCCAGGACGATCCACGCGTTGCGATAGCCATTCCAGCGCCAGGTATTGGAGGCTCCGATGGGGTCCATGATATAGGTCTTCAGCACCTGTGGCAGGGGTTTGCGCCATACGCAGGTGGCTGCCAGGGCCAGGGCGTTGACACGGACGTCGTTGTATTTCCAGACGGCGCCGGGAGCGTTGCGGGTGCGTCCTATCCAGTCACCGGATTTGCTGTTGCCGGGGCGGTCTGCCCAATCCGCCTTGCCCCAGAGCGTGCCTTCCCAGTCGCTGGTCTGGCGGAGCATGACATCCCAGGTGAGCAGTTTGTTATGCGGGGTAGAGAAAGGATAGAGGAGGGTGGATTTATCCGGGTCGAGTCCTGCCAGGGGATTGTAGACCTCTATGGGCGGAATGTAGGGATAGACTGTGTCCATGACGTTGCGGATGAGTCCCTGGTCTACCGCGACGCCTACTATGGCGGAGAGGAAGCTTTTGGTGACGCTGTTGGTCATGTCGATGCGAAGGGGCTGGCCCCATTCGGCCACGATGTAGCCTTTATAAATAATAATGCCGGTGGGGTCTTCCCTGTCGACGATGGGGCCGATGGGCGCGTCATCGGGTTCGCGGCCAAAGTCTTCTGCCTGGGCCATCTGCTGGTTCCTGGGCTTTTTGGCTTCGTTGTCCTTTGCGAAGGTAATGGCCTGCTGCAGGCGGGAGGAGTCAAGGCCCAGGGAGGCGGGACTGCGGTGCTGCCACTGGCCGGGCGGGGGAAAATAAGGTTGTTCCGCGGGGCGGGACTTTTTGGATTGGGCAAATGAGGTGGATGAGGGAAATATAGATAATGTGAATAAAAAGACGAGCGTGCAGAAACAATTTTTCATTGTAACAAGGTACAAATCAATTCGGACTAAGTGAAAATGAGAGGGTACAATTATTGCAGTGAAACGCGCCTTCGCGGCGCTGGCGGGCATAATTTTTTACTGTATGACTGCAAATATTTTCTTATGCCAAAAAAGACAACTCCGAGTCCTCCGGAAACGCCCGCACCGGATCGTAATCCTGAAGTAAAGCCAGATTATAAGCCTGAGGCCCCCGTGCCTCCGGATGAAGATCCAGGTGTGGTTCCTCCCAAACAGCCGGACAATCCATGGCCTGAAAGGGAACCGTCGCCACCTCCACCACCGCCCTCGCCATCGGCCTGACGGCCGCCTGATGAACAGGGTATGGCACGAGGTCTGCATGTGTATTGAAAAGAGGAGGTTGTATGTTCAGTCTTATATTTTTTGTAATCGTAGGATTTATCGTGGCGACGGCGGTGGTGGCCATTTTGGTCTCGTCCAGGAAAAAGCACCGGGAGCGGGTGAAATGATCTCAGGGTTCTTATCAGGCTTCTCTTCTGATGAGCCGCAGCAAAAAAACGATGATGGCAATAACGAGCAGAACGTGAATGATGCCGCCTGCGTGGTAGGCGAAGAGTCCGATGGCCCAGGCGATGACCAGGATGACTGCAATAATGTACAATAAGTATCCCATAGTATTAATTTTGAATTCATGAAAGCAATAGTTATGCCTTAGGGTCGTTATTTTTCCGCCGCAGCAACCAGGCGGTGATCCCCAGCAGACCTGCGGACACCATGACCATGCGGCGGTGCATGGCAGCCCAGAGGGTAGTGCTCTTATTGGTCGCATGCAGGCTAAACCCGCCGTGGGTGCCTCTGTCTTCGGGTACGGGCTGCCAGACATTGTTTTCTCTGTCTTTTTGTATGGGGCGATCCGTCTGCTGGCCTGCATAGCCTGTACGCGCCAATACCCTGTCCGCATGACCCGGCGCCACATAATTTCCCAATATGGCTTTGTAAGTGGAATAGCCGACCCAGAGACTTCTACGCGGGTGGGCGGCGACGTAAAGTATTGCGCGGGCTGCTACTTCCGGCTGGTAGATCTTGCCCATCGGCCGGGGTTGAAAAGGCAGGCGGGTCAACACCCAGCCAAACTGGGTTGTATTCATGGCCGGCAATTGAACCATGCAGGTGTGAATTTTCGATCTGTCGTGCAGCAGCTCACAGCGGAGGGAATCGTAGAATCCTGCTATGCCGTGCTTGGCACCGCAATAAGCCGACTGGAGAGGGATGCCCCGATAGGCGAGGGCCGATCCCACAAAGATGATCGTGCCCCTGTTGCGCGGCCTCATTCGCCTGAGAGCGGTCATGGCGCCGTATACCTGTCCCAGGTAGGTGACTTCCGTCACTCTTTTGTATTCCTCCGGTGTAATCTCATGTATCGGGGCAAAGACGCTGGCCATGGCATTGTTGATCCAGATATCGATGGGTCCGAATGTCTTTTCAATCTGCCCGGCGGCATTTTCTATTTGTTGCGGATCGGCCACGTCGGTAGGAATGGCCAGGGCCTGGCCGCCGAGATGCTCTATTTCCTTCTTTGTCGCATCCAACTGTCCCCGGGCAAGCAGGGCGACCCGGGCGCCCTCTGCGGCAAATGCATGGGCGGTGGCGCGACCAACGCCACCGGTGCCACCTGTGATCACGACGACCTTATTAAAGAATTGATCTTTTTTCATGATTTTATCCTTAGAAATTACTGTGCCATAGCAACGGGCGTTGGCCGGCGGGAACACGGGAAAGCGTGGCATGTAGTATGCATACACAGCCGTTACAAAGGCCGCCATAAAGCAAAATGAACGCATGCATATATCGAATGTCCGTCATGTGGGGGTTGTTTTCATTGTGTCGGTACTTTTACTGGTAGCGGGATATTGCGGTGTGCAGATCCATCGTCTGTCACAGGAGCAAAAATCGATAAAGAGAGATTTCAGCATTATCAACAATGTGAGCAATGGGCTCTTGTCCGTCAACCGGTGGCGTGACCTTGTCGTGCGTTCAGTGGACCGACAGATCGAGCATTTTCAATTGACACCCGCCGAAAGCGACTCACTGGAAAAAGAGATAGAGGTGCTTTTGAACGCCCTCATCGACAAGGCGGACAGCATTATGAGCCGGCCGCAGAAATCACTGGGTGGCAAGATCAGGAAGCTCGCATTCAATGCCTTTGTGAAACCCTCCAACCTGCACAAGGAGGCGCCGGCCTTTGCACATAAGATCATGGCGGAGGTGATGCGGCCCCGCAGTAAAAAACGTCTTGCCTCCGTGGCAAAGAATAAGCTCGAAGAGCTGGGAAGCGAGACTTATGACAGCACCCGCGATACGCGGCAGGCGCGATTTGACTCCTTGTACAGGAAATACGATGTGAAAAGCTTTGACGCCTTCAATAAATGGGCCGGCGGCCGGCTGCCGGAGATCAACCGTGAGATGTATACCTATGTCGTCGTGATGCTAGGAGCCCTTGTCCTGTTGTTGCTGCTATGGTATCTTTTGCGTAAGCGGCGTCCGTTGCATACGATGCTGTATGTCCTATCCATCGTGATGGCCTTTATTTTTCTGCTGACGGGGCTCACATCCGTCATGATCGAGATCGATGCCCGGATCGACAGGCTGGATTTTCAGCTGATCGGGGAAACCATTTCCTTTAAAGACCAGGTCATCTTTTTCCAAAGTAAGAGTATCGTGGATGTCGTGCTGCTGCTGGTTCGCAATGGCAAGTTCGACACTATCCTGGTGGGGGTGCTTATCCTTTGTTTCAGCATATTTTTTCCTATAGCCAAGCTCGTGTGTACGGGCGTCTATCTCATCGGCAAGAAAGGCTGGACCAAAAAGCCGGTGGTGAGCTATTTTGCTTTCCACTCGGGCAAGTGGAGCATGGCGGATGTGATGGTCGTGGCTATTTTCATGGCTTATATAGGATTCAACGGCATCCTGAACGACCAGATGACCGATCTGAACTTCAGGAGCAGCAGCTTTTCCAGTATAGCGACCAATCGAACGGCCTTGCAGCCGGGATATATCATATTTGTCGCCTTTGTGCTTTTTGGGCTGGTATTGTCGCAGATACTCCAGAAGATAGCGCCTATGGAACGGGATCAGCGCCCGCAATAGCGGTGGACGGCGCCGGACGGCATATCGAATACTTTCTTATGCCGCAGGGATACCGCCAGCTTGATATATTCGGCCTGTGCCCAGGTCAGCGGCATGGCTGAGTTGGTATACCGGCCTTTGAACAATCCTTTATCGGGGATGTCGTCAGCGTCCCATACCTGTTCCGGGAACAAACCATTATAGCTCAGGGCCTCCATCGTGTGAAAAAGTTTTTTTGCCTTTCGGATGTTGCCGGCGGCGATCTCGTAATGTGCGCGTTCGCCCGTAAGCAATGGCCAGCTTCGACCGATGCCGGCGCAATGGAAGGGGTTGCCAGCTTCGTCCTCCCCATATCCATCCTTCGTAAACCTCCGCCAGCAGGGGCCTCCAGGCAGGTCCTTTTTCAATTCATGGTCGATGACCGCCAGGGTATTAAGGATGTGTGGATCATCGGCCCGGCGCAGGCCAAAGCGAACGAGGGCAAGCGCGTCCACGGAAACGATGTCTCCCAGCGGAGTATTTCCCGTGTCTTGCGTGTGATGGTGGATATTCAGCAGCTGGTCTTTTACATTTTGCACGGGTGCATCGGAAGGATTGATCCTGATATAATATCCGTCTACACCACAGCGTCGGGCAGTAGCCGTATCTTTTACATAGGTCCATGTCTCTATCATGGCATTCCAGCCGTCTGCTGTAGCCAGGCAATGTTTTGCCATCCCGTTATCGCCAAAATGACGGAGCAGCTCTGCTGCCGCCGCCAGGGCGGCAATCTCGGCGGCCAGCGTAAATGGAGAAAGGCCCGCCTGCTGTTCCCATCTGTCCTCTTGTGTACCCGGGCCGTGATGCAGTATAAAAGATACGGCTTTGATAAATCCGGCGCGGTAGCGTTGCCAGGCGTAACGATCTATGAGCTTTCGCTGATAGCATGAATGAACCAATAACAACGGCAGCGCAACCTGGTCCATTTGAAGCTTGTCCAGGCATGGCCGGCCGTCGAGCCACATGTTCTGGCTCCACTGGCCATCGGCGTTCTGCACGGTAAAAAGATAATTGAGGATGCGTAAAGCATCTTCTTCCGCGTCCAGCGCCAGGAATCCCCAGGCGCTTTCTACCAGGTCCCTTGGCCAGACGAGGTGATAGCCCAGGCCATGATTTACGCCTTCAGATTGTCCCCAGGGGATCGAGAGGCTTGCTATGATGGCCCCGGGATAGCGGCGGCTCTCGCTGATACGCAGGGCGGCGGAGCTCTCGCGGAGATATTTTGCTTTTACCGCACGGCCCTGTATCCTTTTTTTCATCGAGCGATGCCAGTCCTTCCATTCCCGGACATAGCGTTGCCAGATGTTATCGAAATTGTCAAGGAGGCTGGAGCGCGCCTGGTGTGCGGCCTCTTCAGGACGGTGGCCGAATCCGACGGCAATGATGAAATCATTTCCTATGGGAGCCGCGCAGAGCTGGACATTCCCTTTGCCGGCATAGGTATATTGCCGGGTGAGCTTTTTATTTTGCTTAAGATCAGAAAAGCCATCCGAGGCGCCGATGAATCCGACCGAGGATCGTTCCCAGCCTGAGGTGCAGGCCAGTGCGAGCGATAATCCGTCACAGGAGGCAAATAACATGGGCATGCCCTTGTATTCCCCCAGCCATGCTTCGTTGTCCGATCCGCTGTTGTGCAGGTGTGGAGTAAGAAAGACATAGAGGTTCAGGTCCGGGCGGGACGGGTCAAACCGGATGCGTTGCAGGACCGTATTCCGGAGTGGATCGGACAGGATGTCCTTTTTGATCGTATAGCTGTTATCGATGTGGGTATTCTCCATAGAGAATGCGGGTATCCCCCGTGCCGCGGTCCATTGATGCTGACGGGTGTCTGTACGTTCGTCGGAGAAAAAATCCCGGTCATCTGCGATCACTAAGGAGCAATCGCGAATGGAAGCGATATCCATTTGAGGAAAATATACCTCGTTGAGCACTCCTTTCCCGATGGTAAAGCTGATCACGGCGCTGGTATTGTGTGCGCGTCCGATGCCCGTTTTCGCGCCGGAAGTCCATGGTGAGTAATGTCCCGGAGCGCCTGGCGCCGGATTGGAGGTCTTGTCTATCGAGTCAGTATTCATGTCATGCGTTATTTTGCCCGCTTTGCCGCAAGGCCAGCTTTAGCAGCTCTGCCGTATGCAGCGGATGTTTGCCTGTCTGTTGCATGATCTGCTCCCGGCAGCTGAAGCCGTCGGCGACTATGATCGTATCGTTCGACGTCTCGCGTATTTTGGGAAGCAATGCCAGCTCGCCGGCTGCGACGGAGACATCGTAGTGACTGCCCCGCTCATAGCCAAAGGCGCCGGCCATGCCGCAGCAACCGGCGTCTACGATATCGGACTGCAGCTTCATTTTTTCGAACAGTTTTTTTTCTGCCTCCATTTTCATGATGGCCTTCTGGTGGCAGTGTCCGTGCACGAGGACCTCGTGTCTGAATTCGGGGATCGACAGGTGGGGTGCTTTTTTCTCCAGGAATTCGGCCAGCGTAAAGGTTTGTGTTTTCAGCCTTAGTGCATCTTCATCATTGGGGAACATATTGACCAGCTCGTCGCGGAAGACTGCCACGCAGCTTGGCTCGAGGCCTACTACCGGGACGCCGTTACGGATGTCTTCACGGAGGACCTTTACAATGCGACGCAATAGTCTTCGGGCCGTGGAAAGCATGCCATAGTCATACAAGGGCCGGCCGCAGCATAGCGAGACACCGGGAATAGTGACCTGGAAGCCTGCTGATTCCAGCACCTCCACGGCTGCCT
>DASZWE010000574.1:0-7267 GCA_035546735.1 Puia sp. | reverse complement strand
GGACAGTAAGGGTAATCCGTTGACCTATACCAGCGATCAGATGAAAAAGATGGATTATACAACGCTGACCGGGCTGTTGAGCATTCCGGCCAAGGGTAGTGGAAGTAAACAAATATCATTGCAATAAGAAAGGGGGCGAGGCCCCCTTCTTTATTTTGTAACCGGCCGTACCAGCTTTAGCTCGTTAATAATATTGGTAGCGCCTCCCAGCTTGTCGATGCACCATAGTACATAGCGGATGTCCACGCAGATGGTGCGGTTGTAGGTGGCGTCGAAGGCAATCTTATGACTGAGGGCTTCGTAATTACCGTCGAAGGCCAGACCGATGAGCTCGCCATTGGCATTCAGTACGGGTGAACCCGAATTGCCGCCGGTGATGTCATTGGTGGTGATGAATCCTACTACGAGGTCGTTTCGCTGTTTGTCGATGTACTGCCCGAAATCTTTCTTTTTGGCCAGCTCCAGCAGATGCGGGGGCAGATCAAATTCGTAGTCGCCGGGGACATATTTTTCAAGGACGCCTTTCATGGTGGTGACATAGTCGTAATGCACGGCATCCCGGGGGCTGTAAGATCTTACATTCCCATAGGTAACACGCATGGTGAAAGTGGCGTCCGGATAGCGGACCTTTTTAGGGTCTTTTTCCATGATGCCTTTCAGGTATAGTCTTCCCAGCTCGTTGTTCCTTGAAACGAACTGCCGGTAGAAGGAGGCATATTTGGTCTGCCAGTTATGTACAAAGGCGCTGTAATGTTTGTATGCCGGATCGTTCTGCAATACTTCCGCCTCGGGGCGCGCCATAAAAGCATTCCAGCGGGCGTCATCCAGGAGCATCGTACCGGTGAAGACATCGGCTGCATATTTCTGATAGGTCGCGTCTTCGTTCAGCGGACCGTAAGAGGACTGTATCGCATTATAAAAGCCGATGGGCTGCTGGTTCTTGTCGATGTCGTTATAATACATCTCTGTAATAGCTGCCAGGATATGCTGATCGGAAGGTTTGTTCTCATCTTTGAGAAAAGCCTTGCGGGCCTCGTCGGCTGCCTGTAATGTTTTTTTCAGATCGCCTCCGCCAGGGCGTACCAGGGCATATTCCACGGCCTGCAGGCTGCCGGCCAGGTTTATCAGCGGGCTTGCCAGGATGCCTTCCGAACTGATATATACCCGGTGCTTGCTGTACGGGCGCCAGTCGTCATAGGCCCTGGCCCATTCCTTAAAGATGTTTTCGTACTCGGGCCTGTTCTCGCTCCATTGCTCAAAAGCGGCCTCCTGCGTCCTTTTCTGATCATAGATATCATATTTTACCAGCTGTTTGGTCTCGCCATCGAAGAATTTCCAGTAGTTGGCGATGCCTGCATAGCTGGAGGCCAGCTGTAGCTTAATAGCCGGGTCCTTTTTCATCTCTTCGAACATGTATTTGAGCCGGACGCCCCGAAGCTTGACCAGGGTGGGGTTGTCGATGTCGATCTT
Organism: Puia sp.; assembly: GCA_035546735.1. Taxonomy (GTDB): domain Bacteria; phylum Bacteroidota; class Bacteroidia; order Chitinophagales; family Chitinophagaceae; genus Puia. The sequence continues at coordinate 5,797 of DASZWE010000574.1, read as the reverse complement.
TTGTTTGACGCCGTAGGAGGTCTCGTATCTATTCGTGCTGCCGGGATAGCCATAGATCATGGCATAGTCCCCATCCTTTAGTCCTTTTAAGGATACAGGCAGAAAATATTTGGGTTTGAGCGGTACATCATCCGTCGAATAGGCGCCTGGCTGGCCATCTTTTCTGGCGTATACCCTGAAAATGGAGAAGTCGCCGGTATGGCGGGGCCATTCCCAGTTGTCGGTGTCGCCTCCGAACTTGCCCACACTTTCCGGGGGGGCGCCTACCAGTCGTATATCGCTGTAGCGCTGGTATACAAAGACGAGGAACTGGTTGCCTTTGAACAGGGGGCTTACGAGACCTCGTATGCTCTTTGTGGAGTCGGCATAACGCCTGCTGATGGAGGTGAGCACGCTTTGCTGCCGGGTGGCCCGGTCATCTCCCGTGAGGCCTTTCAGGGAATCATTCACCTCTTTTGTCACGTCTTCGATCTTCAGGAGGAAGTCGGCGGTGAGTCCCTGGGCGGGTATCTCTTCCTGCCGGCTCCTGGCATAAAATCCATCGTGCAAATAGTTGTGTTCGATGGAGCTGTTGGAGGCGATGGCGTCGTAGCCACAATGGTGATTGGTAAAGATGAGTCCGTCGCTGCTTACAATCTCTCCGGTGCAGCCTCTGCCGAAGATAATGATGGCATCCTTCAGCGAGGCCTTGTTGATGCTGTAAAGCTGTTCTTTGGTCAATTTCAATCCTTTCTTCACCATATCGTTGTACACCTGCTCGCCCAGCAGCAGCGGCAGCCACATGCCTTCATCGGCCATGCTGTGCAGGACGATCCCGGATAGAACAGTCGTTAGAAGAACCTTTTTCAAGAACCTGCCTATCCGCTGCCCGGACTGCGGAAGGGAGCTTTTTTGTTGACCCGAAGTATCGTTCATATGGATAAATTTTTTCGGGACAAACCTCCGAAAAAATACCAATATGGCCTACGCGCCGGGTGAAACAATTTCAGGAGGCGGATGAAGGCGGGGGAGAGGAGGACAAACCTATTTCTGCGCCTTTATTTCAGCTGGGTGACAACCACGTCTTCGATCACACGGGTATCGATCCCGAAGCTCTTTACGATCTCGATGTCTTTGCCGCTGCGGATGACAAAGCTGAGTTTGCTTTTGTCGGTCCTGGGCAAGCGGAATTGTTTGGAAAAGTTCCTGTCGTGGAAGCCATGCTGGTAGAGCTCCGAACCGTCCTGGTCCCGTACGAGGAGGGTGAAAAAGGCGCCCTGGGGGTTGGCGTAGGAGATGTTGAATATGACCTGGTCATCCTGTGTTCCTACATATTTGATCATGGCGGGATTCCCTGTCCTGGCGGACACTGCTTTGACGAAGCTCTGTGCATGGGTGGTGGATGTGGCGAGTAATAACAGGCCGCTGAGAATGGTGAATGAGCGTAGCTTCTTCATAAAATGGGTTTTTTAGGTGATCAACTAATGAGCGGACTAATTGCCGCAGGTAATGACGAAGCAAACGCCCTGGCAGGCTATCGAAAAGTTGGCAGCAATGGAGGGGGAGGGGGGATAATATATCGATCAATGTAAATGTATGGATGAATTAGGGCACGGCCAAGGGGTTCCTGTAAAATTTGTGTTAAGTAGGGGTTATTTGGTTCCTGGCTGGGCGTTTTGAGCTTCTCCGGGTGGGGCATTCAGGACCTTCCACAGCAGGTCCTTTAGCTCGGTAAGGCCCTGTTGTGTGACGGAGGAGATGAAGAGATGAGGGATATTTTCAGGCAGCTCTTTAGCGATGGCTTCTTTTAGCTCTGCATCCAGCATGTCCGACTTGCTGATAGCGATGATGAATTGCTTGTGCAGCAGCTCGGGGTTATATTTCTCCAGCTCCTTTAGCAGAATTTGAAACTCCTCTCCATGGTCTTTGCTGTCGGCGGGGATGAGGAAGAGCAGGACGGGGTTTCTTTCTATATGACGGAGGAACCGGTGGCCCAGCCCTTTTCCTTCCGCGGCGCCTTCGATGATGCCGGGGAGGTCGGCCACGCAGAAGCTACGGCCATCCCTGTATTCCACCATTCCCAACTGGGGGGTGAGGGTGGTGAAGGCATAGTCGGCGATCTTGGGTTTGGCGGCCGTGATCACGGACAACAAGGTAGATTTGCCGGCATTGGGGAAGCCGACCAGACCTACGTCGGCCAATACTTTCAGTTCCAGCACTTTCCATCCTTCTACGCCCGGAAGTCCCGGTTGGGCATGTTCCGGCGCCTGGTTGGTGGGGGTGGCGAAATTGGCATTGCCAAGTCCTCCTTTTCCGCCCCGCATCCAAATGATCTCCTGTCCGTCGTCCAGTATTTCCGCCTCTTTTTTGCCTGATTCTTCGTCCCGGGCGATGGTGCCCAGGGGCACTTCGATGATGATGTCCTTGCCAAAGCGGCCGGTGCAGTTGTTGCCGCTGCCTGCTTCGCCATTTTCGGCCAGCACATTCTTGTAGTAACGCAGGTGCAGGAGGGTCCACAGGTGCTTGCTGCCCCGAAGGATGATATGACCGCCCCTGCCGCCGTCGCCGCCGTCCGGACCTGCCATGGCGTTGAATTTGGTGCGCATGAAGTGCTTGCTGCCCGCGCCGCCATGTCCGCTTCTGGCAAAGATCCTGATCTGGTCTACAAAGTTTGATTTTTCCACCTGTGCTTTACTTTTTCGGGAAGTGGGCAAAGATACGTATTCCGGGCGACCACAGTCGGCCTGGCTTGAGGGATATGTCCGGAAAAAGTGCCTCGGGGAATGTAGCCCTTTTTCCGGAAAGGGTTAATGATGGTCCTTCGGACAGCGAGCCAGAGGCTGGTTCTGAGTAGAAAAAAGCCTGGCGCGTTATCGAAAAAATTATTATGATAGCACAAATAATTATTGTTTATCAATAAATATTTATTATTTTTACGCTATAAATCCTTAAATAAACAATTCAAGTATGGAAATTACTACAAAACAAGTCCTGAAAGTGCTGTATGTCCTTTCATGGATAATATTCGTCGGTGTGTGTGTCGAGGCCGGCGGCTTTATATTCAATACATTCTTCACGATGGTGATCAATCCCGTCGGCGCCAGAAATTTTTGGGAGGGTCTTAATCTGTCGGCGTTGTACCAGCACGACCCTGGCTATTTCCTGGTAATAACCTCGATGATGTGCCTTGCGGCGGTGATGAGGGCTTTGTTATTTTATTGGATCATAAAGATCCTGCACGATAAAAAGCTGGATATGTCGCAGCCATTCAACAAGGATGTTCAGCGTTTCGTTCTCAGGATATCGTATCTGTCCCTGTTTATCGGCATATGCTCCTGGTGGGGCGCTAAATACTCGGCATGGATGGTCAAACTGGGGGTAACGATGCCGGATGTGCAGTATTTGCGTTTAGGCGGGGCCGATGTGTGGTTGTTTATGGGGGTTACCCTTTTTGTTATCGCGCAGATATTCAAGAGAGGCGTCGAAATCCAAACTGAAAATGAATTAACCGTATAAAACTATGCCGATCATTGTAAATCTCGACGTGATGATGGCCAGGCGGAAGATGTCGTTGAATGAGCTGTCGGAAAAAGTGGGGCTGACATTATCGAATCTTTCCATACTCAAAACGGGCAAGGCAAAGGCTATCCGGTTCAGTACGCTGGAGGCCATTTGTAAAGCGCTGGATTGCCAGCCCTCCGATATTTTGGAATACAAGGAATAGCGTGTCGTGCGGGCGGGTTGCAGGCGGGGGTTATTTCCATGGTTTGTAGACCGGGGATGTTTGATCTTTCGCCGGCTCGTCTGCCGGCGGTGTGGTCAGCGGTTCGCATTCGCGCCATGCCGTACGCATGTCTTCCGGCAGGGCCTGGTACAGGGCGGTGCCTTCTGTCTTCCACTGTATCATCTCATCGGATACTTCTTTGATGATAACGCCCGGATGGCCGACGACCATACTCCGGCGGGGAATATTCATGCCGGCCTTTATGAACGTAAGGGCGCCTACGATGCATTCTTCTCCCAGCCGGACGTTGTCCATGATGACGCTGTTCATTCCTACCAGGCAGTTGCGCCCAATGACGGCTCCATGGATGACGGCTCCATGCCCGATGTGCGCGTCTTCGTGCAGCCAGACGGTGACGCCGGGGAACATATGCACGGTGCAGTTCTCCTGAATGTTGCAGCCATCTTCTATGATGATGCGTCCCCAGTCGCCGCGGATGGCAGCGCCCGGGCCGACATACACTTTTTTGCCGATGGTGACATTGCCGGTGACGGCGGCCTGCGGGTGGATAAATGCCGAGGGGTCGATGACGGGCCGGTGTCCTTTGAATTCGTAGATCATATCAATTAATTTATGTCCGGGCCAGTTAAACCTGCCACTCTTCGGCCTTGCGATAGACGGTGCCTTTGAACAGTGCCACCAGTTCCCCGTCTTCTTCTTTTTCTATCCGCACTTCATAGATGGAGATCTTATTGCCGGCGCTGACTTCTTTTGCTATAGCGATGATCCCATCTTCGGCCTGCAGGGGACGTATATGAGAAATAGAGGTCTCTATAGACACGGCATGCCGGCCCTGACTGTTGGAGGCAAAAGCCAGCGCACTGTCCGCCAGCGAATAGGTGATGCCACCATGTGCAATGCCAAATCCGTTGCACATTTCGGGACGAACGACCATTTGCAGGCGACAATATCCTTCTCTTTCCTCCAGCCGGATGACGCCCAGCCACTGGCTGAAATGATCGTTCTCCATCATGGCGTCGACGATGCGGGTTGCTTTACTTTTATGCATACTAATGTTGTGATCCTGTTTATTCATCCAATGACGGGCGCTTTGGCGGCGACGGGTCATTCGCCTTTGAATTCAGCCGGCCTCTTCTGCAGGAAGGACTGTACACCTTCCGCATAGTCCTTTGTCTCCGCCGCCCGCTGCTGCAGCTCATCCTCCAACAGCAATTGGGCTTCGAGCGTATTGCCCGCGGAATTATTGAGCGCATGTTTTGTATACGCCAGCGCCTTTGTAGGCAGCTGCGCCAGCACGGATGCCAGCGCCATCGAGGCACCTTCGAACTCACCGTCTTCATATACCTTGTATATCATTCCCATTCTTTCGGCCTCGGCGGCGCCAATCCTGTCACCCAGCATGGCAATGGCGGAAGCACGCTGCCAGCCTATCAATCTTGGCAGGAAAAATGTGCCACCGCTGTCCGGGATGAGCCCGATCTTTGAAAAAGCCTGTATGAACGAGGCGGAGGCGGATGCTACCACCACATCACAACAAAGGGCGATGTTGGCGCCAGCGCCCGCGGCAACACCCCTGACGGCTGCCAGAACGGGTTTGGGGAGATGACGTATCCGGGTGATGATGGGATTATAATGTTCTGCCAGCAGCTGAGACATGGGTGGGCCATTGGGGTCGACCACTTCGGCCAGGTCCTGACCGGCGGAGAAACCCTTGCCGGCCCCCGTGAGATATACGGCCCTGACTTCGTGAAGGCCGGCGCATTCGTCCAGTCTGTTCTGCAACAAAAGAGCCATCTCCCGATTGAATGCATTTAGCTTCTCCGGTCTGTTGAGTGTGATAAAAGCGATGTAATCGCGGATTTCGAATGTTACAGAAGACATAGTATCAGTGGCATTTGAAATAATCGAAAGGCTCTTTACAATCCCCGCATTTGTAGAGGGCTTTACAGGCGGTGCTTCCAAATTCGCTGATCAGGCTGGTATGGTAGCTCCCGCAATGGGGGCATTGCACGGCCTCTTCCCGGTGGAAGGGTCTGATCTGACATACCTGCTGCAACGGATTAGGTGGGGCGA
>DASZWE010000573.1:0-10177 GCA_035546735.1 Puia sp. | reverse complement strand
TGAGAGGATCAGGCCTGGCTGTTATTGGTCTTTTATCGGCCTGTATCGTGCAGATCGGCGCCGGCGAGATCGGCGTCCGGGTGCTGTACGGCAGTGTACAGAACGACGTTCTTTCCAGCGGGCTGCATCTGATCAATCCACTCATGGATGTTCAGCGGATGGATATAAAGACGCAGAACTATACCATGAGCGCCGTGCACAACGAAGGCGCCAAAGAGGGCGATGACGCCATTCGCGTATTGAGCGCGGATGGACTGGAAGTGGTCATCGACCTCACCGTCCTGTATAAGGTAGTACCTTCTTCGGCGCCTGATATCCTCCGTCAGACAGGTATCGACTACACCGATAAGATCGTGCGCCCCCTGACACGCACCAAAATACGGGATAATGCCGTATATTATGATGCCGTATCACTCTTCTCCACCAGGCGGGATGAGTTCCAGACACGTATCACGAAAAGCATCGAAGACGACTTCCGTCGCCGGGGGTTGTTGTTGGAGCAGATACTTATTCGCAATATCACGTTGCCTCAAGCTGTGAAGACCAGCATCGAACAGAAAATAACGGCCGAGCAGGAGGCGCAGAAGATGCAGTTCGTACTGCAAAAGGAGAGGCAGGAGGCGGAGCGGAAAAGAGTCGAGGCGCAAGGTATTGCAGACTATCAGCGGATCATCAGCGAAAGCCTTACCGACCGTCAGCTACAGTATGAAAGCATCAAGGCGCAATTAGAGATCGCCAAATCCCCCAATGCAAAAGTCATCGTCCTGGGGAAAGGAAGCACTCCGATGATACTGGATGCAAAGGGACAATAAATGTGCGGGAATTGGTCTTCGCAAAAAAATAGCCCAATTCCCGCAAACCGCTTATGTTTGTAGGCCTTCGGTGGACCTGCTTCGACACGGCCCACCTCGGTCGGAACCTACGGTTCTGGACGAGCTCCTTCCAGGAGCTTTAAATAGAAGAACATGCCATCGCAGGTAGAGATCAGACATGCCACAGTAAAGGACGCGGAAATGATAGCCGATATGAGCCGCAGGACTTTTTATGACAGTTTCGCTCATCAGAACACTCCTGAGGATATCGCCCTTTATATGGACAGGCAGTTCACCCGCGAATCTCTTATAGCCGAGGTCGGAGCGCCCGGCAATACGTTCCTGGTAGCCTGGCTGGGCGAGCAGCCGGTGGGTTATGTGCGTCTGTTGGAACATGCGCCTCCACCGGGGATGGGAGAGGGGCCTGCCATCGAGATCGTACGTCTCTATGCCGAACGAGCCGTTATCGGGAAGGGGATAGGCCGGGCCCTTATGCAATCTTCCATCGACCTGGCGCGCGGGAAGGGGATACAATGGATATGGCTGGGTGTATGGGAGCATAACCACCGCGCCATCGCCTTCTATACGAAATGGGGCTTCGAGAAGTTCGGCGATCATCCCTTTATTCTCGGCACCGATAAACAGACGGACTGGTGGATGAAAAGGAAGCTATAGCGCCGCCTGTACCATCTGCTGCAGCCTCTCTTTTTTCTCCGGCCATTCGTCATCGATGATGCTGAAGACTACCGTGTCGCGGCGGGAGCCGTCGTTGCGGATGGCAAATTTTCGAAGCACGCCTTCTTTTATACCGCCGATCTTTTCCACGGCGCGCTGGCTGCGGATGTTCTGGTGCGCTACCCGGAATTCCACCCGGTGGAGATGCAGGTGTTCGAAAGCGTATTGCAGCAGCAACAGCTTGCATTCTTTATTATAGACCTTACCCCAGACATCAGGGATGTACCACGTATGACCGATCTCCAGTCTTTTGTCCTTCCATTCGACGTGGAAGAGGCGGGACATGCCAATGATGCTGCCGCGCAGCAAAGGTATTTCGCCGGGGCCAGAACGGGCCGAAGGCTCGTTGTCCGAAGGACAGACATTAGATTTTTCCGGAAAACGGGCTATATTTCCCTCGGGGCCCGTTTTTCGGACATTCCCGTCACCTGCCGTGCGAATGACAAAGGCGCGGCCGTCGAGCTCCGGCAGACGCAACGCTTCGTCAAAATAAGCGTCAAACCGGGCGTCATAGCTATCGTCGATCAGCAAGGTCTTTGTGAACTCCCATAATCGCGGGTCTCTTGCCAGCGGTCGGATCAATTCTCTGTCCTCTTCCCGTGCGGGTTGAAGAAAGACGGTTTGTCCTTTTAAAAAAGGAGGAGTAGCATCTACATCATAAGGGAATACATTGGGCATAGCATCCATTTGAATGTCAAACATACCATATCCGGATGGGTGGATGGTAGGCCAGATAGGAGAAAGAGGATGGGCCAGCATGACCAGAACAGGCCGGAGGCTCGTTTTGGGGACATCAATCCACCAGCTGAAAGCTGTCCTGCAGCCGGATGTCATCAGATGCGCTGCCGATGAAAAGCTGGAACGCCCCCGGCTGTGTGATGAGCTCGAGCTTGTCGTTATAAAAGGACAGTTTGGACCGGTCGATGGTAAAGCTGATCTTCTTTGTTTCGCCGGGAGCTAGCTTTACCTGGGCAAAATCCTTTAGCTCCTTCACCGGCCTCAGCGGTTGTGCGACTACATCTCTCAGATAGAGCTGTACCGTCTCCTCTCCTGTGTATTTACCTGTGTTCTGCACATCGAGCGAGACGGTGATCGACTCATTGTCATGTAAGGACTTTTTGCTCAGCGTCAGGTTACTGTATTTAAAATCAGTATAGCTCAGTCCATGCCCAAACGCATATTGTGGGCTGTTGTAGAGGTCGGTGTACGCGGATACATAATTGACATCCTTTTCGTCTTTTGCCGGCCTGCCTGTATTGAAGTGATTGTAATAGATAGGTATCTGTCCTATCTCCCTGGGAAAGGTCACCGGCAGCCGCCCGGAAGGATTGTATCTGCCGAAGAGGACATCGGCCATGGCGTTGCCGGCCTGATTGCCCAGCCACCAGGTGTAGAGGATGGCCGGTACGTGCCCTGCCGTCCAGCTGAAGATCATGGGACGTCCTGCCATCAGCAGCACAACGACTGGTTTGCCCGTAGCCTGTATGGCTTTGATCAGCTCTTCCTGCACACCGGGCAGATGTATGTCCGCCTTGCTTTTTGCCTCGCCTGTCATATCGGCTCTTTCGCCCATGGCCATGATGACCACATCCGCCTGCCGCGCTGTTTGCAGGGCTTCCATAAATCCTGCGCGGCTGGTGTCCGTGATGTCGCAGCCTTTGGCGTAGAGCAGCCGGGCGCCGCCTGCCTGTTGCTGCATGCCTTCGTATAAAGAAACGACATCATTGAGAGCGCCGATGTCCAGGGACCAGAAACCTTTCATATCCTTTTTTGAATGCACCAGGGGACCTATGAGGGCGATGGAATGCAGCTGGGTGGAGAGAGGCAGGAGGTGGCCTTCGTTCTTCAATAATACGATGCTTTTATCCGCCATGTCACGGGCTGCCCGGACATGCTCCGGTTTGTCGAGGGTGGCCTTTTCTCTATCCGCATTGCAGAACCGGTAGGGATCGTCGAAGAGACCCAGCTCGAATTTTTTACGGAGGATCCTTTTTACCGCGTCGTCGATAAGGCTCATCGGGACCTTGCCCTGCTGTACGAGGGTAGAGAGGCCGGTGATATAGCTTCTGCTCTCCATGTCCATGTCACAGCCGGCAGTGAGGGCCACCTGCGCCGCCTGCTGTCTATCGGCGACATAGCCATGGGGGATCATTTCACCGACCGAGCCCCAGTCGCTGACGACGAAGCCTGAAAAATGCCACTGGCCTTTGAGGATGTCTCTCAGCAGGTAGCTGTTACCGGTGGCAGGAGTGCCGTTGAGGTCGTTGAAGGAGTTCATGAAGGTGGCGGCGCCTGCGTCCAGGGCTGCCTTGAAGGGGGGCAGGTATATCTCCCACAGCGTGCGGAGGCTCATGTCCACGCTGTTGTAATCACGACCGCCGATGGCGGCGCCGTAGGCGGCGAAGTGCTTGGCGCAGGCCATGACTGCATCGAGGCTGCCGAGGCCATTACCCTGGAAACCTTTGACCCGGGCGCGGGCAATACAGGCGCCCAGATACGGGTCTTCGCCTGCTCCTTCCATGATGCGTCCCCAGCGGGGATCCCGTGCGATGTCTACCATAGGGGCGAATGTCCAGTGGACGCCGCCTGCCGCGGCTTCCGTAGCGGCTACCCGCGCCGACTGCTGTATGGCGGCCGTGTCCCAGCTGGCGGCTTCCGCCAGCGGTATGGGAAAGGTAATGCTGTATCCATGAATGACATCCTGTCCAAACAACAAAGGTATCTTAAGACGGCTGTCTATGGCTGCCTGCTGGAAGGCCCTTGTGTGCGCAACACCGGTGATGTTCAATATAGAGCCCACTCTGCCCTGGCGGATGGCGGCCATTTTGTCCTCTACGTCCCTTGTGACGGGCCCTGTAGCTTCCCAATCCCCATTGTACTGGTTGAGCTGGCCGATCTTCTCATCCAGGGTCATTTTTTTCAGGAGATCGTCGACCTTTTGATCGATGGACTGCGGGAATGCCGCCTGTGCGGTCAGGAACAGGAACGGCAGGAAAAAGAACTTATTCGTAAACATATGGCTAGCGTTTCAATAATTTACTATTGACGATCTTTTCCATGACCTCCTCCTTCTGGTATTTGCTGATAGGCACCTGGTGATGAAGAACGTGGAGAATATTCCCCTCTATGGAGTTAATTTTCCCGATGGCGACAATATAGGATTTATGGGGCTGGATGAAGGCGCCCGGAGGCAGCTTTTCCTGTATCATTTTTAGGGTGAGGTGGGTGATGATCTTTTTCTCACGGGTATAGATGGCTACATAGTTTTCAAGGGCTTCTATAAAAAGAATATCTGCGAAATGGATCTTTTCCAGCTTGCTGTCCGCCTTGACAAAGATATAGTCTTCTCCTGCAGCCGGCATCTGCTGTCCACGGAAATAATCGAAAGCCTTGTTGGCTGCCCGCAGGAACCGATCGAAGGAGATGGGTTTCAGGAGATAGTCCAGCACTTCCAGCTCGAAACCCTGCAAGGCGTATTTTTCATAGGCTGTCGTGAAGATGACCTTGGGGGCGTCCGTGATATTTTTCAGGAAGTCGATACCAGTGACATAGGGCATTTCGATGTCCAGGAACAGCAGGTCCGCCGGTGCCTTTTTCAACAGGGAGTTCAGCTCGAGGGCATTCTCGCATACACCTGCCAGCTCAAAAAAATCTATCTGCTCGATATACCCTTGCAACCCCTTCCGGGCAAAGGGTTCGTCATCCGTGATAATGCATTTTATTTTATTGCTCATAATGTTATTTTTAGATCCGCCCGGAATTCCTTTTCCGTCTTTTCTATCCGCAGCATATGTTTTTCGGGGTACAGAAGCTGTAGTCTTCTGCGGAGATTCTCCAGCCCGATGCCGCCCGCCTTTGGCGCGGGCGCCTGTATCTCTGTCGGGATGGCATTGGCGACATGAAAATAAAGCTCGCTGTTCTGCATTTCCGCATCGATGCGTATCCAATATTCCCCTCCCACATATTTAAAAGCATTTTCTACCAGGGGGAGCATCAGCAGGGGATAGACCTGCTGGCCGTTGAGCCTGTTATCGAAATGTACGGACAGCTGTAGTTTTTCGGAGCTGCGGATCTCCTGCAATTCGATAAAATTCCGAAGATAGCGTACTTCCTGGCTCACGGGTACCGTCTGCTGCTGATCGTAGAGCTGGTAGCGCAGCAGCTCGGAGAATTTCTCCACGCTCTTTTTTGCTTCGGCCACGTTCTCGTCCATCTGGAAATAGATCGTATTGAGGGCGTTGAAAAGGAAGTGGGGATGGTATTGGGCTTTCAGGAACTTCAGCTCCGTCTGGAGCTTGTCATTGGTGATCTTTTCCAGCTGTATCTTCCCGTCGATGTAGGCTTTTAGAAAAGTGCGGCTACGCATGATGCCATAATAGATCAGGACATAAAGCAGGGGGATGGTATTGATGTCCGCCACGTCATACCATTGGGCGCCGTCATCCGTCAGGGCTGCGAAAGTCGTGAGGAAGGCATTCTGGAAGAGGAGGTTTACCAGGAATACATAGGCCAGCTCGCGTATCATGCGCCGGCTGCTGTAGCGTTCGTGCTGCCAGCGTTGGTCAAACCAGCGAAAGAGACGTTGGAATACCCATACGAACAGATAGCTGATGAGGGTGCAGTAAACGAGCTCCAGAGAGGTCTGAGGCCATCTTTTTCTTTCCCAGAACTTCATACCCGTCACCGAGTCCAGCAGCAGACGGATGGTAAAGTAGACCGTCAGTCCGTACAAGGGGGGGAACAGGTATTTCCAGAAACGATGGCGCACGCGTGGGATTTTTAACAAGTTACAGTATATTTTTTAGCAAGGGGAGCCTTCTTAACAATCCCGCAGAAAGAGTGTAGGTGACCAGGATCGTCAGCAATGTCAACAGCAGGAATTTTACCAGCAGGGGCCAGTGCAAGCCGATCAGGACCTTGGATAGCACTATCAGCACGGGCGTATGGAATACGTATACGGCAAATGCATTGGCGGAGAAGAGCCGGGCCAGCCGGCCCTGTTGGTTGAATCGCTCCCGGAACCAGGTGAGGAGGAAGAGGGAGATGCCTACGCCGGACACCTGATCCCGGAGGCAGTCCACCAGGCTCTGCCAGTGAATGCCACCCTTATAGGGCGCAAGGTCTCCTTTGAGGGCGCCGCCAAGCAGGATGCCACCTACCCAAAGGAGGAGGCCGCCGATGATGGCTACCCGTCCCCAATACCTGCCTGTGGCCACGGGAAGTTTTCTCAGCCAGTCGCCTCTGTAGGCGAGGATGCCGGCGCCGAAGAAAAAGACATATTGGGAAAAATAGCAGAACTGAAGATTGTAAAAGCTGGTGCCGTTGGGCCAGGATATCCTCACCAAAAAAGTGGCGGCTGTAATAAGGGCAATGAAGATCCGGACGGATCGTTGCCGGGGAACCCGGGTCTTTAGCCTGCGGAGCCATCCGGCCGTATCAAGGCGACGATCCAGCACCCGGAACAAGGAATAGAAAAGACAAAAGAGGAGGAGCGCTTCGCAAAACCACAGGGGACCTGTGCCGCCGAGCCACCATTCTTTCCGGATATACCGTCCGTAGAGCTCTCCAAAGCTGTTCCAGGGGGCCTGCTTATCGAAGAGGAATATGCAGTAGACCGAAACAGGCTGCAGGAGGAATACAAAAAAGAGAAGGGGGAGGCCCAGTCGGAAGGCGCGGTCCCTTAGAAATTTAACGGGACCTTTGGTATCGTAGGCCCTGGGTACGAAATAGCCTGCGATGAAGAACAGGAAGCCCATAAAAAAAGATTGGAGAAAGACCTGGTAGGTGGCGAAGGTAAAGGTTTCGGGGAGGCTGACCTTTGTGTCCTCCATGAAGTACCAGCTGCCCAGGTGGCTGTATGTCACTGCGGCGTGCATGCTCAACACCAGCATGATCATCACCCAACGAAGGTTGTCGATATAGAGCAGGCGGTGGATGCCTTCCCGCGCGGGAATGGTTTTGGCGGGATGGGCTGTTGCGATGTCGCCCCGGGCTATCGTGCTGTTGTAGGAAAGCGTTTGCATGGCTGTTGTTTTTTGTGGCTTAAAACTACTGCCCGGGGCAGGCGGGGGGAAATTTCTTTGACGCCCGGACATTTTGGGGTGGTCAATGGACGAGAGCATGGCCGGTCATTATCGCCGGGGACGGGCAGAGGTCTGCCAGGGGCCGCCCCGGGGCATGGCTTTTGAGTTCCGATCTTTCAGGATAGAATACCTGGCAAATAATTTAAAACTTGATTGTATGAAAGATGAAATGACCACCTTGGCCACGGTGCTGGAAAAACTCCGGCTTCGAATGGCCGACACTGAGTTCCGCTGGACTCCGGAGGGGTTCACGGCGGGGAAGGGCAAGATCTATCAGCCTGAGGACCTGGCAATCCTGAAGACGTATCGTTTTGAGGGGGAATCCGATCCTGCAGATTCATCTATATTATATGTGATAGAAGCCAATGATAATCTCATCGGGTATAGCCTGGATGCGTATGGTACCTATAGCAACCATGAGGATGAAGAGGGGTATGATAATTTTATCAGAAGAATACCCGTTCGCGACCATGGGCCTCAGATACTGCAGGAGCTTTAAAAAAAGACCGTCCCGGACGGTCTTTTTGTTTGTAAAAAAATAGCACCCCTTCAGCAAATGTCTAATGATGGGCCTTCGGCCAAAGCACCTGTGGTGCTTTTTTGCTTCCGGGGTGCTTGTAAAAAAAAATAGCACCCCTTCAGCAAATGTCTAATGATGGGCCTTCGGCCAAAGCACCTGTGGTGCTTTTTTGTACTTTTTAGATGATAATGATAAGGAGAAGGATGATAATGATGAGGGCGCCAACGGAAATATAGACACCGGTGACATATCTTGCTTCCCGGTGCATGCTTTTAAGCTCCTTCCGAAGCGCTTTGCGGTCTGCTTTTGTCAAAGTAGATCTGTCCATTGCCTTGATCTCATCCACTCTCGCCTTTATTTCTTCCAAACGGGCCTCTTTTTGTTCTTTGGTCATATGGGCGATGGCGTCTTTTGAAAGAGGCACATAAGGAGCCGGTGTTTTATCAGCAGCGTGCAGATTCAATGCAGGCAGCATGAACAGGGCCAGTAAAAAAGGCAGGTAATACCGTAACTTTTTCATTTGTTGATGGTTTTAGAATTATAAATGATGTGCAATTCCAAACAGCACCTTTAAAAAAGCCGTGCCACCTGCCAACCAGGGAACCCGCTGGAAGCGGTTCGTCCAAAACCGTAGGTTCCGGCCGGGGAGGAGCGTGACAAAGCAGCTCCGGCGAAGGCCTCGGACGATAGGGGTTTGCAAGAGAAAATAAATGGGATTTTTACGAAAATGGCATTAAAAAAGTGTAGAAAAAATTCCACACTTTTAATCTTACGTTTTAGATTCTGTTAAAAACTAAAAAAAATTAATTCTTGTATAACCACAGCTTTACTATGGAATTAGTGATTTCCACCAGCTCCCCAAAGGAATCCGGCTTATGGAGGAAACAACTGGCACCTAATTCGTAAGAAGTTTTACGGTCCTGATTCAAAGTGGAGGTGGTTAGTACGATAATGGGAATTTGACTGAACTTCTTATTGCCCCTGATCTCTTTCAGGGCTTGAAGTCCCAGCATCCCGGGCATGTTCAGATCCAATAAGATAAGGGCTGGAAAGTCGGAGTCTTCCGAATGCAGGTTGTCCAATAAGGTTTCTGCATTCTCGATGAAGACGTAGTCGATCTGGGGGCTGTTTTCCAGAAACGCATCCAGAATAATCTGCCGGTCGTCCGGATCATCGTCTACAATGAAAATGAGAGGTTGCGAGTTGCTTTTCATAAATGATAAATAAATCTAAACGGTGATAAATCCGACCGGTCATTCCAAGGATCAGAAAAGTCTGGTAAGACCTATACTAGAACCTTGCCAAACTATAATACAATATAGTAGAAACACTGGTAATTTTTTAGATCGATAAACCATAAATTTGACGACCAATCAAAATATCCTTACATGCCTGCAAATACGAAAGCTGTTAAAAAAAGTAAAACCACTGGTAAACCTACGATCACTAATGGTAACAGCACCAACGGCTCATCTCACTGGGCCGAAACGTCCCCGGATGAATCCCTTGTAAATGACAAAGAGCTGTTGCGCATCCTCATGCAGGTGCGCAATGGTAATTTCAGCGTGCGTATGCCTATTGACGAGACAGGGATAAAAGGTAAGATCTGCGATACGCTGAACGAGATAATTTCTTTGAATGAGGAGATGATGCGGGAGTTCACTAAGGCCGGTAATACCATCGGCAAGCAGGGGAAGCTGACACAGCGGATCGAGGTCCCCAATGCGAAGGGGTCCTGGGCGACGGGGGTGGACTCCCTGAACTCCATGATCTCCGACCTCGTGCATCCTACTATCGAGATCGCCCATGTGATCAGCTCCGTGGCCAAGGGCAATCTATCGCAGAACATGCCGCTGGAGATAGGGGGACATACCTTACAGGGGGAGTTCTCCCGCATTGCCCGTGAAGTGAATGACATGGTGAAGCAGCTGAATCTATTTTCCATGGAGGTGACCCGTGTGGCCCGCGAGGTGGGGTCGGAAGGGAAATTGGGCGGCCAGGCCAAGGTAAAGGGAGTGGCCGGGGTT
>DASZWE010000572.1:0-3954 GCA_035546735.1 Puia sp. | reverse complement strand
TTATGGAGAGGTCAAGGTGCGGATACTCAATCTGGACCTTTCCAAAAAGCCTGTCCTGCAATTCGTCGTGCAGGATGCCGTCAAATTCTCCTATGCCTTCAAAACAGGCAGGGAATTCAGACAGCTATTGTTCCCCCCGGGTGAATATGAGCTCCGGGTCCTCTATGATACCAACGGCAACGGCGTCTGGGACCCCGGCCAGTTCTTTGGCAAGCACCGGCAGCCCGAGAAGGTCATTCCTATCAAGAAAAAGCTCACCGTAAAAGCCAACTGGGACAACGACGTGGACATCACCTTGTAGGCCTGTTCCG
Source organism: Puia sp. (assembly GCA_035546735.1). Lineage (GTDB taxonomy): Bacteria > Bacteroidota > Bacteroidia > Chitinophagales > Chitinophagaceae > Puia. Next base: position 3,643 of record DASZWE010000572.1, on the reverse strand, counting down.
GCCGGCGCATTGTCCGCCCCATCGACAGGTTCCTTGTCCTACCCGGCCCCGGCCTGCCCCACTTTTATCGCCCGGCCAAAGTCTGGTAAGCCGGCTTATTAGTATCTTTGCAGCATGCAATTTTCCTCTGATCTTTTAGAGAGCGCCGTGAATGAATTTGCCAGGCTGCCGGGCATTGGCAAGAAGACAGCCCTGCGCCTGGTACTGCACCTGCTGAAGACAGACGCCTCCATCGTACAGGGATTTGGAGAGACCCTTATCCGGATGCGCCAGGAGATAAAATTCTGCCAGCGCTGTTTCAATGTGGCCGATGCCGACATCTGCTCCATATGCGCCAACTCCCTCCGCAAGCAGGAGCTGATCTGTGTGGTGGAAAGCATCCGGGAAGTCATCGCCATCGAAAGCACCCAACAATACAACGGCACCTATCACGTACTGGGAGGCATCATCTCCCCCCTGGACGGAGTAGGCCCCGACCAGCTGAATATTGAAGCCCTCGTACATCGCGTACAGAAAGAACATACCCAGGAGCTGATCTTTGCACTTAACCCCACCATACAGGGAGATACTACCATTTATTACATTCAAAAACGTCTGCAGGGCAACGGCGCCCGCTTTACCACTATTGCAAGAGGGATCGCCTTTGGCGGCGAGCTGGAATATGCCGACGAAATGACCCTTGCCCGCAGCATCACCAACCGCCTGCCGGTAGAAAGCTACATGGCAGGAAGATAGTCAGGCCCCTGCCGAAGGATCACGCACCCTGCCCAAGGATCACGCACCCGACCGAAGGATCACGGACCCCGGCCCAAGTATCTCGCACCGCCGAAGTATCTCGCACCCTGCCCAGGGAACAGACCCTGCCGAAGGGTCACGGACCACCGAAGAACCTCGGACGGAGGAACTGTCGTATAGAAGACCTTGTTATCTTTAATTTTTTACCTACCTTTGCATCCGGACAAGCCGATTTGTTTATTGTTCAGCCTGTCCGCCGGCTAGCTAACGCAGCCTGTAGACCGAAGGATAACCGCCCCCGGGCGGCCCGGCACGAAAAATGTCCGTTCTTCGGATGAGCACCCCGAAAGTGCTCCTTTACTGAACTAATAAACGTTTGAAATAATCGCCTTTTAAACTTCATCCCAGGTTATTTCCCTCGTTGACATCCGTTCAGAAAAATTTTCTACACAAAATTGCGTTTGCTCACCGGATAATTTTAACGTCCAGGGATGGGCTGTAGGGGCGGACTATAACCCGGGCACCTCGGAGTTTCCCATGGACAATTCCCGGAACGGACCAGCGGCCCGTCGGTCCGGAACGGACCAATGATCCGTCCTCCGAAGGACGGACATTAAAAAAGGAGGAATTATTATGAAGACGATCCAGGACTGTCTGAAAGAACGCATACTCATCATCGATGGCGCCATGGGCACCATGATCCAGCGACACCGGCCGACCGAAGCCACCTATCGCGGAGAAAAATTCAAGAACTGGCACAAAGACCTAAAGAACAACAGCGATATTCTCAATATTACCCAGCCCGATATCATCCGGGGCATCCATCGGCAATACCTGGAGGCCGGAGCCGATATCATCGAGACGAACACCTTCGCCTCCACGTCCATTCCACAGTCCGACTATGACCTCGAACCCTACGTGTACGAGATGGCCTATGCAGGAGCCAGACTCGCAAGAGAGGCCGCCGACGAATACACCCGGAAAGACCCTTCCAAACCGCGCTTCGTAGCTGGCGCCATCGGCCCGATGAACAAAACACTGTCCCTGTCTCCCGATGTCAACAACCCCGGATTCCGCTCAGTGACCTTCGACGAGGTCGCCAATGCATATTATGAGCAGGTAAAAGCCCTGGCAGAGGGCGGCGTAGACCTACTCCTCATCGAGACCATCTTCGACACCCTCAACGCCAAAGCAGCGATCTTCGCCATCAAAAAATATTTTCGCGACACAGCCAGGGAAGGATCCAACGGCGCCGGCAAAGGTCCCGGGCACAATAAGGAGCTGCCCATCATGATCAGCGGCACCATCACCGACGCCAGCGGACGCACGCTTAGCGGACAGACGCTGGAAGCCTTCTATGTCTCCGTCATGCACGCCAGACCATTGAGCATCGGCCTTAACTGCGCCCTCGGCGCCCAGGAGATGCGCAGTCATATAGAGGAGCTGAGCCAGATCGCCGCCTGCTACACCTCCGCCTATCCCAACGCCGGCCTGCCCAATGCCATGGGTGAATACGACGAGCAACCCGAGCAGACAGCGCATTTCATCGAAGAGTGGGCCGCGAACGGCTTTGTCAACATCGTAGGCGGTTGCTGCGGCACCACCCCGGAACATATAAAACACATCGCGGAACATGTAGCGGCCATCAAACCCAGGCCGCTGCCCGTAGTAGAAAAAGAATTAGCATAAATGTCATCACTCACTATCAAGCCGTATTTACGTTTGTCAGGGCTGGAACCGCTGGTGGTACGCCCTCAAACGAACTTTCTCAATGTCGGAGAACGTACAAATGTCACAGGATCCAAGAAATTCGCCCGCCTCATCCGGGATAATAAATATGAAGAAGCCCTGAGCGTAGCCCGCCAGCAGGTGGAGAACGGCGCCCAGATCCTGGACGTCAACATGGACGACGCGCTGCTGGACGGAGAAAAAGCCATGCAGACCTTTCTGAACCTCTTACAGGCGGAGCCGGACATCGCCAAGATCCCCATCATGATCGATTCCTCGAAATTCTCTATCATCGAGGCCGGTCTGAAATGTGTTCAAGGCAAGTGTATCGTAAACTCCATCTCTTTAAAGGAAGGCGAAGCAAAATTCATCGAACAGGCCGTCATCTGCAAAAGCTATGGCGCCGCCGTCATCGTCATGGCCTTTGACGAATCGGGACAGGCCGACACCCTCCGCAAAAAGGTCGACATCAGCCACCGGGCTTATACGATACTCACCGAACAGGTAGGCTACGATCCACAGGACATTATCTTCGACCCCAATATCTTCGCCATCGCCACCGGCATCGAAGAGCATAATAATTATGCAGTGGACTTTATCGAAGCCATCAAAGAGATCAAACAAAAAATGCCTCTCACCCGTATCAGCGGAGGCGTCAGCAAGATCTCCTTCTCCTTCCGCGGCACCGAGCCCGTACGGGACGCCATGCACAGCGTGTTCTTATACTACGCCATCACGGCGGGCCTGGACATGGGCATCGTCAACGCAGGCGCCCTGGTCGTCTATGACGAGATCGAGCCCCGGCTGAAACAGCTCTGCGAGGATGTGATCCTCAACCGCAACCCCGAGGCTACCGACAAGCTGCTGGCGTTCGCCGAGACCGTAAAGGCCAAAGGCAAGGAGGAAGTAAAAGACGAAGCCTGGCGTAAAAACCCAGTCGAAGAACGCCTGAAACACGCCCTCGTCAATGGTATCACGGAATACATCGACGCCGATACGGAAGAAGCCCGCCTGAAATATCCCAAACCGCTGGATGTCATCGAAGGACCCCTGATGGATGGCATGAATGTGGTAGGCGACCTTTTTGGCAGCGGCAAAATGTTCCTGCCCCAGGTAGTAAAGAGCGCACGTGTCATGAAAAAATCCGTAGCCGTGCTCACCCCCTTTATCGAACAGGAAA
>DASZWE010000571.1:0-8156 GCA_035546735.1 Puia sp. | reverse complement strand
AAAGGACGATCAGGGCAATACCGTCATTTCCAAGCTCAATGAGGCCGAGTTGCAACAGCTGGCGGATGCTACGCATGGCCATTACATCCGCCTGGATAATGTAGACGACGCATTGATCACCGAATCCCAGCAGCTGGAAGGGGCAGAGAAAAAAGCGCTCAGCGACGCGGAGTTCCTCGACTATAAAAGCTATTTCCAGTGGTTCCTGGGCATTGGCCTGGTCCTGTTGCTGGTAGAATACTTTCTCCCGGAGCGCCGCCGGCGGCAAATGCGTATGGCGGCTTGTACAGGCGTCCTGCTGATGGGCATTTCGCTGACCTCTTCGGCACAAACACAGCATAAGAATGGAGACGCCCTTATCCGGAGCGGTAATCGCTATTATAAGAAGAAGCAGCTGGATCAATCCCAGCAGCAATATGAAGAGGCCGTCCGGAAGGCCCCCGGGAATCCCACTGCCAATTATAATTTGGGGAATGCCCAGTTCCGAAAGAACAATTATGCCGATGCCGCCAACTCTTACAGCAACAGCGTGGAGCATTCGGGCGATGACAAGGCCATGCAGGAAAAAGGGCTGTATAACAAGGGCGTAGCTCTGATCAAACAAAAGAAGCTACAGGAGAGCATCGACGCCTGGAAGCAGGCATTGAGGCTGGATGCCAACGACGAGGACGCCCGGGAGAACCTGCAGAAGGCGCTCATGCAGCTGAAACAACAACAGCAGCAGCAACAGCAGGACAAGAAAAAAGAGGAAAAGAAGGACAAAAAGGACGAAAAGAAAGATCAGCAGCAGGAGCAGCCGCAACAACCCAAGCCACAACCGAGCCGCCTGAACAAGCAGCAGGTGGAACAATATCTCAAGACCCTCCAGCAGAAAGAGAAGGAGATCCAGGACAAAATGAACCAGAGCAAGGTAAAAGCTCCCAACCAGCCGGAAAAGGACTGGTAGAAAGTGCTAATTTTACACCATGCAACTATACTGTAACTCCCTTACCCAATACAGGCGCCTGAAGACACTGGAAGTAAAGATCGGCGATCTGCTGCTGGGTAATTTTCATCCGATACGGATACAGACGATGACCACGACCGACACCATGGATACGCTGGCCACGGTGGAGCAATCTATCCGTTGCATCGAGGCCGGCGCCGAGCTGGTACGTATCACGGCCCCCTCGAAGAAAGAGGCGGAGAACCTTTTGAATATAAAGAACGAGCTGCGGCGCAGGGGCTATCATACGCCGCTGGTAGCGGATATACATTTTACGCCCAATGCGGCTGAGATCGCCGCCCGTATAGTCGAAAAAGTGCGGGTCAATCCCGGGAACTATGTCGATAAGAAGAAATTCGAATTCATCGAATACACCGATGCCGAATACAATGAGGAGATAGATCGTATACGCGAGCGTTTCACGCCGCTGGTAAAGATCTGTAAGGAATATGGTACGGCGATGCGTATCGGGACCAATCATGGCTCCCTCAGCGACCGCATCATGAGCCGTTATGGAGATACGCCGATGGGTATGGTGGAGAGCGCCATGGAGTTTCTCCGGGTGGCCAGGGGTGAAAGCTATCACAATATCGTCCTCAGCATGAAGTCGAGCAATCCGCAGGTAATGGTACAGGCGTATCGCCTGCTGGTCCGGACGATGGAGGACGAGTTCGGCGCCTGCTATCCTCTTCACCTGGGCGTGACGGAGGCGGGAGATGGCGAAGATGGACGTATCAAGTCGGCTATCGGCATTGGCACGTTGCTGGAAGATGGCATCGGGGATACGATCCGTGTGTCGCTGACGGAAGACCCTGAGTTCGAGATACCCGTGTGTAAGGACCTGGTGAAAAGGTATGAGGGACGGGCGGAGGGCGGACAGGAAGATAAGACGATGGAGCGGGAAGACCAAGAGGGCGTGCGATGGAAGGGTGGGATGATAGGGGAGTATCGTCGTCGTGCGACGAAAGAAGTGGTCAATATCGGTGATCATCATGTGCCCGTGGTCGTCGCGGATTTTATGCAGGCCGCCACGATTAGCCGCGGGGACCTGAAAGCCATTGGCTATAGCTATGACGCCCTTCGCGATAAATGGAATATCAGCGATGCGGCCGCCGACTATTTGTATTCCGGTGGCAAGGCCGTGGACTTCGACCTGCCGGGTACGTTACGGGTCATTTGTGATCATGCCGCCTGGCTTCGGACGGATAGAAAACAATACTTTCCCTTGTATCAAGGTGTAGCATACTTGCGGGCTACGGAACGGTCTTCTGTGCTGAACTTTATTTCTGTCGATGCGGCGGGTGATCTGTCCGACCTATTGGAGGCTGTTCGGGCGGATAGGACGGTGGTGTTGTGCTGCTGGTCTACGGCTTCGTATCCCATGCTGTCGGTGCGGCGGCTGGTCATGGAGCTGATGAGCAGGGGGATCGACTGTCCTGTGATCCTTGCGGTGGAAAGCGAGGATACCACGATCGACGAGCAGCTGATCCATTTCTCCACGGAGGCGGGCGCGCTTTTGCTGGATGGCATGGGGGATGGTATCTGGCTCATGAACGATCCTAAAAAGATCGTCAACCACCGGGTCAGCGGGCGAACCTATTTAGAGACGAGGAACAATCACCAGTTCATCAACAACACTTCCTTTTCCATCCTGCAGGCTACCCGGACACGTATATCCAAGACGGAATATATCTCCTGTCCGTCCTGTGGGCGAACGTTATTCGATCTCCAGGAGACGACGGCCCGGATCCGGAGCATGACCCATCATCTCAAGGGGGTAAAGATCGCTATCATGGGATGTATCGTCAATGGCCCGGGGGAAATGGCGGATGCCGACTTTGGGTATGTAGGCAGCGGACCGGGTAAGATCACGTTGTATAGAGGCAAGGAGGTGGTCAAGCGGGGAGTGGACAGCTCGATTGCCGTACAGGAGCTTATCAACTTATTAAAAGAGAATAGTGTTTGGGTGGAGCCCGAGCCTGTGGTCAGCGAGGGGAGGGCCGTATCATGAACAGGATCGACCGGCTCCATGCTATTCTCACGCATCTTCAAAGCAAAAGGCTGGTCACGGCGCAGGAGATCGCCGACCGTTTCGACATTTCCCTGCGTACGGTCTACCGGGATGTGAAGGCGTTGGATGAGTCGGGCGTGCCTGTCATCGGGGAGGCTGGTACAGGCTATACCATTATGGAGGGCTACCGGCTGCCACCCGTGATGTTCAGCCGGGAAGAGGCCAGCGCCCTGCTGCTGGGTTCCAAGCTGGCGGAGCGGTTTGCGGATGAGACGTCCAAAAAACATTATAGCGCCGCCTTGTACAAGATAAAGGCTGTGCTGCGGGGTACGGACAAGGATTATGTAGAGGACCTTACGGACCACATTGCTGTCCTGACGCGTACGACCCCTGCCAGCGAAGTATCTCATCAATATCTGCCGGTATTGCAGCAGGCAGCCGTACAAAAAAGGGTCATCGATCTGAAATATCATTCTTCCGCCAAGGAGGAGACGACACAGCGGCAGGTCGAGCCCATCGGGCTGTTGTATTATTCCACTGCCTGGCACCTGATAGCCTGGTGCCGGCTTCGAAAGGGGTACCGGGATTTTCGGCTGAGCCGTATGCTGCATGTCCTGCTTCAGGAAGAATGTTTTGACGCCGGCGCCCATCCTTCTGTTCAGGAATATATACGGGAGGCGACGAAAGGGCATGAAGTGGAAGAAGTGGTCGTACAGTTTGACAAGAAGGTGGTAAAATATTTGCAGGAACAGAAGTATTTTAATGGGTATGTCTCCGAGGAAGATCTGGGAGAGATGGTCCGTATGAAATTTATGACATCCTCCGTCCATTGGTTTGGGCACTGGCTTCTTACTTATGCCGACTGCGCCCTGGTGGAATCCCCTTCCGCCCTGAAGAACCTTATGAAAGAGCTGGCTGAAAGATTAATGTCCCGGTATGGCAGCTGCTGACATAGGGTTGTCACCATCCGGGTGTTCTTTTGTAGTAAAACTTATTTTATGACGTTGATCCAAAACAACAATAAGAAAAGGACCTGTGCCGTATTTATTTTCGACGGTTTTGCCGACCAGGACGTATCCCTGACCATGGCCTGGCTGGGTGGTCAGAACTCGGATTTTGCCATCGAGACGTTCTCGACCAACGGACACCCGGTGACATCCGCGAGCGGATTGAGGGTAATGCCTCATACCAGCTTGAAAATGATGGATCCGGAGGATTTTGACCTTCTCTTGTTGCCTGGCGGGGACAAATGGAAAGAAGGGGATAACCTGGATATCTTTCCCCTGATCACCTCTACGTTTGGTAAAAGACCTATTGCTGCCATTTCTGCCGCCGTCCTGGCGCTGGCTGATCTGGGAATGCTGGATGATATCCCGCATACCAGCAATTTCCCCGGCTTTTTGAAGCACTATTGTCCTGAATACACCGGAGAAGACCTATACCAGAACATCCCTTGTGTGAATACGGGGAATATCATCACTGCCAATGGGGTGGCGCTGATAGAGTTTGCCTATGAGATATTGAAGACATTCGATGTCTTTAACTGCCAGAAAGCGCAGGAATGGAAAGAGCTGTATCTCAGCAGCGGAGAGGTGATGTCTTTTTTCGAGTAGGGGGCGTATATTGCGTACATTATCCCCACAATTGATATTATGAATTTTTCTATCCGTCATTTTGAAGAGAACGGTCTGCGTCTGATAACCCTAAAAGAAGAATCTACCGATACTGAAATTGCTCTAATGCCCGATCATGGGGCTTCTTTGCATGCTTTTAAGGTCCGTGCGCCCAAGGCGGGGGGCCTGTTCAACGTCATCGATAACTATTCCGACAGGGAGCGGCTGGAAAAAGAGATAGGCATATCCTATAAGAGCTGTAAGCTCTCTCCCTGGCCCTGCCGGATCCCGGATGGGAAATATGTGTTGGAGGGGAAGACCTACGCGTTCAGGCATCTGTTCAAAGACGGCACGGCCATCCATGGGTTGTTGTATAATAAGCCTTTTACTGTTCTGGAGGAGATCACCGACGGAGCTGCCGCCACCCTTACCATGGAGTATCGTTATAACAGGGAGGATGAAGGCTATCCATTCGACTACGCCTGTGGCGTGCGTTATATCCTGCATCCGGGCAGCATGCTGGAGGTGGTAACGACCCTGACCAACCTGGATGACAAGGTCATTCCCGTTGCCGACGGCTGGCATCCTTACTTTCAGTTAGGGGGAAAGGCCGACGACTGGCAGGTACAATTCCATGTTTCCGCCCTGGTAGCGTTTGACAAGCGACTGGTGCCTACCGGCAAGCTGCTTTCCTACAATGTGTTCGATACGCCCAAAAGAATGGGGGATACGTTCCTGGATAATTGTTTTGTCCTCAAACAGCAGCTTGTAAGCGCCGCCTGCGAGCTCTTCAATCCGGACAACGGTCTCCGGGTCTCCTTTTTCCCCGACGACAGCTATCCTTATCTGCAGCTATATACCCCTGACACCCGCCAAAGCATTGCGGTGGAGAATCTCAGCGGCGCTCCGGACTGTTTTAACAATAAAATGGGTCTGATCCTTCTGGAGCCGGGGCGTTCACAAATATTTACCACACGATATAAGGTCAGCGTCGAGTAATGCCCTAATTTACACCCCACATAAATAATTACTATGAAGATCTTCAAGTACCTGTTACCCTTATCCTTTGCCTGTCTGATGATGGGCTGTCTGGACATCAACGAAAATGTGGATATCAAAAAGGATGGCAGCGGCAAGATGGCTGTCGATATGGATCTCAGTCAAATGGTAGAGATGCTCCAAACCTATATGGGGAAGGATGAGCTGGCCAAAAAAGGAATGGAGAAAATGGATACTACCATCCAGATGAAAGACCTCGTGGATACGGCCAAAAATCTCAGTGCGGAGAAAAAAGCCCTGCTGCGTCCCGGCTTTGTACATATCAAGATGGACCTGGATCAAAAGGTCTTTACGACGCACATGCAGTTCCCTTTTAACAGTCTCGCCCAGCTGCAGACCCTATACAAGACGATGAGCGACGGTTCGCTTGGAAATACCAATCTTCTCAGCGGCCTGGCAGGACAAAGTGGTCAAGGCGGACAGGGAAGCCCTGACATCAACCAGTTCAACGGCATCTATGATTTTACGTGCAGGGATGGGGTCATGATCAAAAAGCTGAATGATGAAAAGTGGAAGGCGTTGAAGAACGATCCACAGATGTCCCAGATGCAGCAAGCTTCCCAGATGGGCATGGAGATACTGTATACTACTACCATTGCACTCCCCCGTCCCGTGAAGAAGGTCGACAATCCGCTGGCCAAATTGTCTGACGATAAAAAGACGGTGACGATCAAATACAACCTGGTGGATGTGTTTGAAAAGCCGGAACAGTTCGGCTATAACATCGAGTACTAGGGCACGCGTCGGCCGAGCGACCAGGGGTCGTCGCCGGGCTATTGCAGGTAAATGGAATTTATTCTATTTTGGGCATCTAAACACGCCGTATGCAAGCCGCCCGTTCTGCGCTATTGTGCTTTGTGCTTTTCCTGTCAATATTGAGCTGTCATTCTCCTGTTGAAAAAAAGACGGTCCCATCTACTGTGGCGCCGACTCTTTATAAGCCGGACAGTACTGCCAAATACATGGGTGTCTACACCGGCAGTTTTGGCGGTAACGGGATCCTCACTCTGGTATTGAATTATATTTCGGGGCGGACGGTTTCCGGGTACGATGTACACCAGGGGCTCCGGCGGAATGTCAATGGGGAAGTAAACTGGGTTAGGGGCATACCTCATTTTGTATTGAAGGAGCCGGGGGACAATCGCTTTGACGGGAGTTTTTCGTTTTTGCTGGATACGGCCAGCCGGAAGATAGAGGGGGAATGGGTGTTGGACAACCCGGCCAGTATGATCGCGCGGCGTGTGAATGTCAGGCTTGCGCCCATGGAATGGGATGAAAGCGCCGGTGACAATGAATGGAACCATGCCGACACTGCGCTGGATTTCCACAACAATGGCACTTGTCAGTTAGTGATCACGCCAGAAAATGAGCATGCACAAAAGATCATTGTACGGGGCAACTTCGACAAGAAAAAAGATGTTTTCCTGATAGAATGGGAGAAAAATCCGTATATGGCCGGGGTGATAAAGATGGTGGAATACAGTAAGACAGCGGCAGATGACAAAGGCGATTCCACTTATCAGCTGTGTCTTCATGGAGGCGGGATGGAACTGGTGGCCAGGGGGGAGCCAAACGAATGAGCGTCCGCTATTTTTTACGTCTTCTGGCTATCGTTATACTGGCCTTTTTCACCTTTCTTATGGTGCGGCTTTCTTTGCCGTATACCGCGATGAGCAGCGGAGTGGATTTTCTCGTCACCAAACAGCGGATCTACCATATTGCTTACTGGCGTGTCAGCTTTTATACGCATGTCTTTACCAGTTGCCTGGTGCTGATCGCGGGTTTTACCCAATTCAATCCCTGGCTGCTGCGCAGGTATCCCAGGGTACACCGGCGAATGGGCTGGATCTACCTGGTAACAGTGGTAGGCGTCAGCGGACCGGCGGCATTTATAATGGCCTGGCATGCCAATGGCGGACTGCCTGCCCGTACCAGCTTTACGTTTTTGTCGTTGTTATGGATGCTGTTTACGTTCTATGCGGGATGGAAGGTGATGAAGAAGGATTTCGCGACACATGGGGCTTTTATGTTCCGCAGCTATGCCCTTACGCTGTCGGCCATTACATTGCGATTGTATACTTACATTAGTGCGTTCCTGCCGTTGGCGGCAAGTCCCAGGGAAATTTATATCACGACAGCCTGGCTTAGCTGGGTGCCCAATCTTATCATTGCTGAAATGCTCATTCGGAGCGGATGGGTGGAAAAGATATACCGATCACCCCTCAGCGCACCATAGCCAGCGGGGCGTCCATCTTCTCGAACTTCCCATTGGCGCCAATCCGGTAATGGTTGGTACCCAATGGCTCGGAGCGTACGACATAGTTCTTATCATATCCCACTGTTTCCGGGTCGTTCTTATAGATATTCTTATAATCCCTGATCTCGAAGGTCAGATTAGGCTGTAAGACAAATACCTTAAAGGTGTCGGTGAAATCCTGCTGGCCTGCCGCCCGCATCTTATCGATGATCTTTCCATTCCTGTCGTACG
>DASZWE010000570.1:0-7017 GCA_035546735.1 Puia sp. | reverse complement strand
CACCAACTGTCGCGCCGTCTTCCGATGCTGCTGTTGTGCCTCCTGGGTGTGAAAGGACTGCTGATAGCTCAAGACATCGACGAACGTAATTTCATCCGCTATACACAGCAGGATGGACTTTCCCATGATGTGATCACCAGCGTTACACAGGATTCCACAGGCTATATATGGATGTCCACTTTCTTCGGCGTCAACAGATTTGACGGCAGCCATTTCGTGCAGATCAACAACGCCAGCGACAGCGCCAGCATGCAGCCCGACTACCTGCGGGGAATGATCTGGCTCGACAGACGCCGCCTGGCCGTATACAGCGATGGACTGCATATCTTCGACACCTACACCGGCAAGGTGAAGAGTTTATTCATCCCATGTGGCGACAGGAAATACCAGTATAAGTACAATGGCATTCGCTCCGTGCAGACGGATACCGCGGGAGATATCTTCATACTCACCTATTCAGGATTCTATCATTTCGATAAAGAGCAGCGGTTGGTATTCCGGTATGACCACTATGCCAAAGAGCCCATAACGGGGACGAATTTTGCCTTTGGCAGGAACATCTTTTGGCTGGACGCTCACCGCCTGCTGATCCTTTCCATCGACGGACTCTATTATTATAACATCGACAAAAAGGAATTCAGACGGTTAAGATACAACGACGCGCCCCTGCTGGCCGGTGTGAACAGCACCCCTGAGCCCGGCTATCTCTTCTTCCAGCACAAGCCGGGCAGCTTCATGCTGATTACTGCGGCGGGAGACAGCCTCATCTACATCGACATGGGGAAGAACCTGCGGACCGTCACACGGCTCTCCTGCCATGTGGCAAAAGACGAGTTCGGCTGGCGCTCCACCATGATGCCCGTGAACGATACGGTATTTTATATCACAGGCCATTCTTCCGGCTTCTACAGGGTAAGCCTCGACCCCCGCACGGGTGAAGTAGATTTTTCGCCGGACAAATACTTCTCCCTGTATTCCTGCCGCAATCTCTTTCTGGATCGGGATAAAAATCTCTGGGTCGCCACCAACCGCGGATTGTTCCGGCAGGACAAAGGCCGGCGTTTTGTAGAGCAGACGCCCATCCCCGGCTCCATACAATCCCTCTTCCCCAACATCATGATGGACGATGTCTATGCCATGGGGAAGAATATATATGTCGCCACCAAGGGGAATGGTGGCTTGCTGGTGTTCGACAAGGAGAGCCTTCGGTTCACCCGCCGCATCGGTTTGGAGAAGTACAATGCCAAACGCAATGCAGGCGGTATTTATGGCCTCACAGCCCTCAACGATACGGTATTGCTGGCGGGGCTCAATGGCCCGCTGGTGAAGTTGAACCTTATCACCGGTGGCGAAACGCCCGTGGCGTTGGCGAAATGGGATTCGCTGCATGACTGGATCGCGGATATATATAAGGACAGACATGACAATATATGGGTGGCCTCGGGCAATATCTATCGGTATGATCACAGCACGGGCAAGTTCAATATCCTTTCCGTCGATGGTCAGCCATATTCCAGGATAGAAGAGGCCAATATCATAATGGAAGATCAGCCGGGCAATATCTGGATCGCAGGGCATGGGCTGACCCGCTATAACTCCGTTCTCCGGACATTCGATCGGGTGGTGGATACCTTCCCTTCCATCAGCATGCCGGACAGGAGGATCAACTCCGTCGTGTCGGACCATCAGAACCATCTTTGGATCAACTCTTATAACAACGGACTGGCCTGCTACGACTTCGACAAAGGGTTCATCAAGCATTTTACAAGGGACAACGGCCTGCCCGATAATAATGTCTCAGCCATGATAATTCTGGGCGACAAGCTGTGGCTGGCCACCTACTCAGGCATTGCCTGCCTGGATATACCGACCTCCCGCATCGTCAGCTTTGGCAAGGAGGATGGCTTCCCCGACCAGCCGATCAACCTTGGCTCCAAGTTCTTTTATGACGTCGCGCAGAACATGCTTTACATCGGCTTCACGACGACGCTCGTGCGGTTCAACCCCGACATCGTTTTCCAAAAAAGCCAAAAACCCAGCTTTTTTATAGAGAGTTTGAGAACGGGGAATATAAGAGATTACATTTATCCAACTACAGGGATCACGGCCAACTGGAACAACAACGATATAAGGGTTACCATTGGCAGCATCAACTTCTCCAGCAGTAATACTCAACGTTATGCTTATCGTGTTTTAAAAAATGATAGCGACTGCTGGCAACCTCTGGGGGGAGAGAATACGTTTAGTATTTCCAGTTTGCCTCCGGGCGTACATCGGGTGCAGGTGAAACTGTCCTCCGCGCACAACCGGTGGCCGGAACAGATCAAGGAGATAGAAATAACGATACTGCCGCCTTTTTGGAAACAGACATGGTTCACGGCAGGATGGGTGATGTTGTTGTTGCTGGGCGTCTATCTATGGCTTAAATGGAGGATCGGGCTCACCCGGAAAAAAGAACAGGCAAAGACGCATATAGAAAAATTGAAAGCCGAGGAGTACAAGAGTCAGTTCGAGCTGGAGCAGATAAGTCACTATTTTTCTTCGTCCCTGGCAAATAAGAAGAGCGTGGATGAAGTTTTATGGGACGTAGCAGGAAACCTCATCGGCCGTATGAATTACGTGGATTGCATGATCTACCTATGGAATGAACAAAAGACCAAGCTGGTGCAGAAAGCATCCTATGGTCCCAAGGGAACTCCGGGCGCCATCCGTGACAAGCCATTCGATGTGCTGCCGGGACAGGGTGTAGTAGGATATGTGATGCAGACCCGAGAACCCCTGTTGATCGGGAACACCAGCAAGGACCAGCGTTACAGGGTGGATGACATACCTCGATTGAGCGAAATATGCGTACCGATCATCCACAACAACCAGCTGATAGGCGTCATCGATTCTGAACACCCCGAAGAGGATTATTATAAAGAAAGGGACATAAAGATCCTAACCACCATCGCCACTCTGATTGGCAATAAGATCGCGCAAATCGAATCAGAACAGTCACTTGAGATAAAGCAACGGGAGCTGGCCTCCATCAACCAGCAGCTGGCCGAAGCGCAGCTGTCGGCATTGCAGACCCAGATGAACCCGCATTTCATCTTTAATTCGCTGAACAGTATCAAAGGGATGATATTGGACAATGAGCAGAAGAAGGCATCCCGCTACCTCAGCAAATTCGCACAGATGATCCGTATAACCTTGAATCAATCAAAAGAGATATTCACCACCTTATACGAGAACCTGGAATATCTGGAAAGCTACCTGATGATGGAAAAACTCCGGTTTGACGACTCCTTCACCTTTCATATTACGGTGGATGGACAGATAGACAGGGAGGACGCCCTCATACCCACCATGATGATACAACCTCTGGCCGAGAACGCTATCTGGCACGGATTGATGCATAAGAAGGGCGATATGCGTCTGTCGATACATTTCGCGCTGGATGGAGAAACCATATCCTGCACTATCCTGGACAACGGCATAGGTATCGATCAGTCGCAGCAGCTGAAGAAGATACATAAGCCGACGCACCAATCTGTGGGGCTCAGCAATCTGCGCCACCGCATAAAGATCATGAACGAAAAGTACGACGCCGGCTGTAGTCTTGAAATTTCAGATTTAAGCCGCGTCCCAGGCAACGGTACGGGCACTTGTGTTGTCCTACGATTTAATTTAATCACCAACAAACCATGTGTATGAAGGCAATTTTGATCGATGATGAACCCGATGGTATACGCACACTCAAGCGGCTGCTGGAATGGAACTGTCCCGAGATAGATATTGCAGCTACCTGTATGGATGTGGACACCGGAAGGGAGAAACTGGCAGATCTCTCCCCGGATGTAGTCTTTATGGACATCCGGATGCCGGGCAAGAATGGCCTGGAGATGTTGACGGAATTACCCGAAAGAAATTTTGAAGTGATCTTCGTCACGGCGCATAATGAATATATGCTGCAGGCATTGCAGTTCAGCGCCGTCGACTATCTGATGAAGCCGGTCGATGAGGACAGACTGGTGGAGGCGGTGGATCGTGTATCGAGAAGGCTGAAGCAGGAGAAGAACCCTGAGCAGACCGAGGCTCTGATACATAACATTAATAAATTCAATAAACCCCTGGAGATGAGACTATGTCTGCCTACGCAAAGAGGTTTCACCATCGTGAAACTGGAGGAGGTGATGTACTGTGAAGCGAAAAGAAGCTACACTGTCTTTCATTTCACGAACAACAAATCTCTTTTGATATCCAAACCCCTGTTCGATTATGACAGGCTGCTGAGTAATATTTTCCTTCGCGTCCACAAATCCTTTCTCATCAATATGCTGCATGTGAAGGAATATGTACGGGGAGAAGGCGGCGTCATCGTCATGAGCAATGGCGCGGAGATAGAGGTCAGCCGTAGAAAGAAGGAACAGTTCCTGATGAAGGTAAAAGAGTCCTTCAAGTATTGATCGTACACCGTTTGGTAGATCATACGAGCCGAAGAGCATACCACGGTGTCCCTTAGATGATTTTCGTCCTCCCTTGTTGAATTGCGTTATAGATTTGCACCAGTTGAATAGTTCATAGCAAGGGTCAACATGGTTTGAAACAAAAAAGACCCGGCAATTCATTGTCCGGGTCTATTTTTTGGCCTTCGGTGTCGGGAAAATACCTTCGGCCAAACGACCTGTGGTCGTTTTTGCCTTACCCTCCCGCGATCCTCGCCGCCTGCCACCTGTCCACAGTCATTCCCTAAAACGTATCACCTTATTATGGCAAATGGTAGAAGACGCATTGAATCCATCGACCTGCTGCGGGGCGTCGTAATGATCATCATGGCGCTGGATCATGTGCGGGATTATTTCAGCCGCGACGCATTCCTGTTCGATGCCACCGATATGGCAAAAACGAATCCCGTTCTTTTCTTCACGCGGTGGATAACTCATTTCTGCGCCCCGATATTTATATTCCTTTCCGGCATTGCTGCGTATCTGTATGGGACACGGACCACCAAAAAAGAGCTGTCCTTTTTCCTTTTGACAAGGGGAGTGTGGCTCATCCTGCTGGAGCTCTTTGTCGTTACGCTGGGCTGGACCTTCAACCCTGCCTATCCCGTCCATAATTTACAGGTCATCTGGGCCATCGGCATTTGCATGATCGCCCTGGCAGGGATCGTTCATTTAGATAGACGCCTCATCATGCTACTGGGCCTTGTACTCATAGCCGGGCACAACCTGCTGGATACGATACACGCCTCCGGCCACGGCCCTCTTTCTTTTCTATGGTCCTTTCTACACGAGCCAGGGAGCTATCGGTATGGGAATGCCTTGTATCTGATGCGGTATCCCATTCTGCCCTGGGTAGGAGTGATGGCCCTTGGATATTATCTCGGGGGGCTGTATGCCACGGGCTTCGATCCCGAAATGCGAAAAGTAACGCTGCTCTCACTTGGATTTGGCGCCATCAGCCTCTTCCTTGTTCTTCGCTCCTGCGATGCCTATGGCGATCCTTCACGCTGGAGCGCCCAGAAGACTACCATCCTCACCATTTGCTCTTTCCTCAACGTCACAAAGTATCCGCCTTCTTTTCTTTACATATTGATGACCCTGGGACCCGCCATGATCTTCCTCGTATTTGCGGAGAGATGGCAGACCTGGGTGTCCTATCCCATCCCGTTCAAGCCCTTGAAGCCCCTGCGGGAAAAAATAGCTGTCTTTGGAAGAGTGCCTATGTTCTATTACCTGATACATATTTACCTGATACATGCCCTGGCCGTGGCGGGCGTCGTGCTACAGGGATACAAAG
The DNA here is from genome assembly GCA_035546735.1 of Puia sp. Classification (GTDB taxonomy): domain Bacteria; phylum Bacteroidota; class Bacteroidia; order Chitinophagales; family Chitinophagaceae; genus Puia. The sequence continues at coordinate 1,230 of DASZWE010000570.1, read as the reverse complement.
CCCCGGATATGATCCTTGGCACCCGGGTGAATCAAACCGCTGCGCTAAAAGGATATGGCTTTGACATCGGCATCGTTTACCTGGTCTGGATAGGCGTGGTCCTGCTCTTATACCCGCTGTGTCAAAGATATGACCAGTACAAGCGGGCCCATCTCCGGCAATATTGGTGGCTGAGCTATTTATAGCGTAACTTTAAGGAAATGCCTGTCTATGCTACGGAACTATCTCCTCACCGCCTGGAGACACCTCCATAAGAAATGGGGCTTCTCCCTTATCAATATCGCCGGCCTGGCCATTGGAATGGCCGTATGCCTCCTCATCCTGCAATATGTAAACTTCGAGTTGAGCTTTGACCAGTTCAACAGACATGCGCCGGACATCTACCGGGTGGCCAACGACCGATATCAGAACGGCAAGCTGATCCAGCATGGCACCATCACCTACTCGGGCATTGGTAAGGCATTGCAGGACGACTATCCGGAGGTCATGGATCACATCCGGGTGATGAACGCCGGCAACACCATCATCAGCTACCAGGATAAAAGAATAGGGGAGCAGCGTACGGTGTTCCTTGACGACCATTTCTTTACCATGTTCTCCTACCCGTTGCTGGCAGGCGATCCCGCCACCGCGCTGAAAGAGCCCCGATCCGTGGTCCTGTCTGCCACTTCCGCGCTCAGCGTTTTTGGCAATGTGAAGGGCGATTATGCCGGCCTCCTCGGAAAACAGCTCATCCTCGACAGGGATTCCATGCCGTATAAGGTGACAGGCGTGATGGCGGATATGCCGGAGAACTCCCATCTTCAATACAACGTGCTGGTATCCTACAGCACCCTGCTGTCTGGCAGGGACGCCTATACACAGGCAAACTATGATTTTACGGACAGTGATTTCTGGCATTATATACAGCTGCGACCGGGCGCGGATCCCGCGGCGCTGGAGGCGAAGCTGGATGCATTTAGCGAACGGCATTTTCATGGCAACAAAGTATCCGGCAGCGTGGAGAAATTCCATTTACAGCCTTTGTCAAGAGCACACCTGTATTCCGACTATGAATACGAGATTGGCAAGACGGGCAGCGCCACCGTCGTCTGGGGACTCTTCATCATCGCCATTTTCATCATTGCCATCGCCTGGGTCAATTATATCAACCTGTCTACCGCCCGGTCGGTGGACAGGGCCAGAGAGGTGGGAGTAAGAAAGGTCACGGGCGCCACACGCGGCGGATTG